>JAJYAR010000393.1 GCA_021779435.1 bacterium | reverse complement strand
CCAGCATATAGGTGTCCGCGTGGTCGCGATGCAGCGAGGCACCGGCATTCGCGAGGACGTGGGCGTAGGCCTGCTGCGCGGTCAGCAGCGTCGCCGGCTTCGGATAATCGAACGGCGCCGGCATGATCTTCAGCGTCGGAAAGCTCGCGTCAGTCACGGCCGAGCCATCGAGCGCTCCGTTCCGATCGAGGTCCTGGAAATTGCCGCTGTGGAAAATCTGGAAGTTCTGGTTCCCGCTCTTGAACGGCGAACCGGCGGGCGTCGATGGTCCGGCGATGAAATAGCAGCCGACCACATTGACGTAAGACATCCCGGCGGAGTCGCCGGCGGGGATGTAGCCGCCGCCGCTTCCCCAGTTGTACACCACGTTGTTCTGGTAGTCGTTAACGCCCTTAACCTTCGGATTCCGCATGTGGTTGTCGATGTACAGCGTCCTCAGAATGCTCACGCCGCCGTCGGTCTGAATCAGGCCGCCTGCCGAGTGGATGAGGAGTCCCTGGCCGATGATGCAGTCCTGCAGGGTGACGTTCGCCGGCGTTCCACTCAGCGAGAAGGTCTCGTCGCGTCCCCAGGAAACGGAGACGTGGTCGAACATCATCGTATTGCCCGAGGCGGCGCTCAGCGCATCGGTGCCGCTGTCGCCGTTGATGCCCTCACGCACGCGGATGTAGCGCATGATCGTGTTGTTCGCTCCGGAGAACGACAGCCGGTCGCCGTAGAGCGTGATTCCCTCTCCCGGCGCCGTCTGTCCGGCGATCGTGACGTTGGATTTCACCACCACGGGACTCGTCAGCGTGACAATGCCGCCCACATCGAACACGACGGTCCTGCCCGAGGTGCCCACGGCGTCGCGGAACGAACCGGCGCCGCTGTCGTTCAGGTTGGTGACGTGATAGACGGTGCCTCCGCGGCCTCCGGATGCATTGGCGCCGAAGCCCTCGGCTCCGGGGAAGGCTGGCACCGCCGACAGCCGGACGGCGCACAGCGAAACCAGCACAAGGAGTATAGAGACGGGCACGCGGCAGCGCCGCGACAATACATTGTCGAACGAGATCATGGGGTTGGGGTGTGACTAGGGGAGCCGCGCCAGCAATGAACGGCCGCGGCGGAGTGCACTAGGTGCGCAAAGCGGCCCGGCGATGGCGAACTGAAAACGACGCTGCCCGCGCCCACAATCGGGCAAAATGCCACGGACGGCCCGGGCGAGCGGGCGCTCCACACCGAGCCACGGACATCTCCCTCCATCGGTAGGCCGCGAGCTTGCTCGCGCCTTGTTCGTCTTCGGGCCCAGCTCCGCACCGCGTCAGCGAACCGGCGGCCTGCAGCGAGCCACGCAAAAGACGGTTTGCGCGGACCTGCAACGCGTGTCTCCATTGACCGTTTTGCAGACAACTCAGACGTCTTTCACCATGCCCGACACATCCCGCAACCCAGTCATCCCGGCGACCGACTCCGATGAGCAGCTTGTTGCTTATCTGAACCTGAAACTGCGCGAGATCGGGCAGCCGACACTGCCGGTGCCTGTGGCAGAGGGCCTCGCGCCGCTCGTCGACCATTTCCTCGCCGTCAGCCGCGAGAAGGACCGCGCCCTAGCGCGTCACCTTTGCCCGATCGACCAGCGGCTCCAGAATTTCCTGTACGATCAGCTCGAGTCGCATTGCGAGGTCCCCCGGCTGCCCGGCACGACGCTCGTCCTCGACCGGCCGGCTCTTGCGCGCGTCCTCTCGCTTCCGCCGGATGCCGATCACCTGCAGACCGACACCCTCTCCTCCTACCGGGTCCGCCAGGGTGTGCTCCACAATCCCAAGAGCGACCGTCGCACGACCCAGGGCACGTTCCACATCGCCCAGCTCGGGCTTCCAATTCCAGACGACAAGAAGGCGGTGCCGCCCGCGGTGTTCGGCCGGTTGCTGAGGCATGCGCTCAATCCGCCCGCGGAGCTGCTGCGTCTTCCTTTCACCGCCAACGCGGCCAGGCCCGCCGAATGTTTCGTGACGCTCCACCTGCGGCCCGTCGTCTGCCCCGAGGTGCCCGGCTACACGCCGTTGCGGTCGATGGAGACGAGGTTCTTCGCCCCCGGCTCGCTCGTCGCGAACCTCGATTTCGTCGAGCGCATCTTCGGAAATGCCGGCGATCCACACCTGCCCGAAAACGATGCCGCGCTCGATCCCGAGCACTGGACCGGCCACACGGGCTGCGTCATCCTCGCCACCCATCTCACGAAGCTGACCAAGCGCGAACTCGGCCTCCCGAAGTGGGAGGAAGCGACCGAGCGGCAGCGACGCGACAAGATGTGCTGGAAGAGCCCCGACGAGATCTACAACGACGGCACCGCGTTCAAGCTCAGCGCGCGCGACGCAAGCGGCGTCATGTTGACGCTGATCGCCGACAACTACTTCGGCTACTGCAAGAAGGAGGTGAAGACGCAGATCAGCTTCGCCGCAAACCTCCTGGGCCGCTGCGAGGAGGAGCACGCCGGCGGCGCCGTAGTGTTCCCCAGCTATGATCTCGGCGAGGACTTCGAGAGCGGCGACCATGTCACCGACGCGCAGCATCACACCTTCGCGGAGACCTCCGCGCGCCTGGGCGACGCCATCGAGCTTCAGCACGGCGGCTGGGCCATCGATCGGAAGTATCCTGACATCTACTACGTGCCCCAGGATGCGTTCTTCGACCTCCGCGAGCAGACGATCTCGTGGCGTTTTGAAAACGGCACGCACCGGATCAAACTGCTGCCCCAGCACACCTACGTGCTGCCTTCCGGCTACAAGGTGGACATCATCAAGCCCGACGAAGGACGCCGCTGGCGCCTGCGCGGCACCACCGCCGAGGGGGTGCTCTGTCACAAGCCCTGCACCGTCTCCGGCGGCGGCAAGTCCGAGATCTCGAAATCCATCGCCGACGCGACCTTCATCGGCCCGAACTTCGTCGGCAACCTTCAGAAGGACTTCGACCTGGTCGACACGATCCTTAAGCGCGAGTACGGCGTCCGGTTCCGCGTCGCCGCCCGCAACAAGATCCATGGCCGTCCGCTGCTGAGCACGGAACGCTCGCTCGGCTCCGTCGTGAAGCTGCTCAGCCGAAGCCCGGACTACACCGACGAATACAACGCCTGGCTGGAGACGATCCCCAGCTACATCCGCGATCTCGTTCTTCTCATCAAACGCTACTACAAGCCGAAATGGGGCGACGACTGGCGCCGTCATTTCAGCGTCGACACGATCAACGGCCTTCCCGGAAACGAGATCAAGTACCACCGCCAGAAGGTGCTCACGCATTTCCTGCGCGTCGGCTTCACGCCCGATGGCGGCTGGCGCACGTTCAGCCTGCGGAAGGATTTCTTCCCAGCGGTGAAGATCCAGGCCGAGGACGACATCACCGCGTCCGTCGTGGTGCCGGCGCGGGCCGTCACCGGCGTGCCGGAAGCGGCCAA
>JAJYAR010000392.1 GCA_021779435.1 bacterium | reverse complement strand
CGACGACTTCGCTAACGCGCGGCGATTGAGCGAGTTTCCAGGCCAGCGCGTGCTCGCGGCCACCGGAGCCGATGACTAGGATCTTCATGAACAGGACCAGGGCACGCCGTGAATCGGCTGTGCATTCTAACCTGCCATGGCCGAGAGCAAGGCCATGCGCGGCAGCTTGCCGGTTTCGTTGCGCGGCAACGCATCGACCAGCTTCAGCGGGCGCGGCAGGAATACGGGATCGACGTCATGGCGCAATGCGTCGAGGATGGCGCCAGCGTCGAGGCCCGGCGCCACCACCAACGCGGCGATCCGGCGCACGCCCATCGCGTCGGTCTCATCCATCTGGAACACCACGCCGTCGCGCACTCCCGGCACGGCCAGCAACCTGTGCGTGAGGTCGCCGAGCGAAGCGCGCTTGCCCGCGATTTCAAGCAGGTCGGTATTGCGCCCGCGCAAGCGAAAACGTCCGTCGGCCAGCAACTCGACGACGTCCGCCAACACCACCGGTTGCAGCAGTTGCGGTGCTTCGACGCGGGTACCGTCGGGCTGCGGATGCAGGACCACGCCGGCATAGGGCGTCCAAGCTTCCTCGCAGGCGGTGCGGCGATGCGCGATCACGCAGGTCTCGGTGGAACCGAACACTTCCTGCACCGGCGCCGCGAATCGCGCCTCGGCAGCCTCCGCCAGCTCCTGCGGAAGCGGCGCGGTAGCGGACACGATGCCCGCGAGGCGCGGCATCGGATGCCCGGAATCCAGCAGCGCACGCAAATGCACGGGCGTGGTCACGAGAATCCGCGGTGCGGGCAGGCCTTCCAGAGCCGCGGCGATATCGGCCGCGAAGAACGGTTTGCCCGCGCACACGGAGGCGTGGCCGAACAAAGGCAGCAATACCGAAAATTCCAGCCCATACATGTGCTGCGGAGGCACGGTCGCGACCACGTGGTAGTCGCCGCCGGCCAGTCCACGCAACACCGCGTCGTTGTGGGCGCTGGAAATCGCCAGCTTGTCCCAGTGCTTGGGATTGGCGCGCGGCACCCCGGTGGAACCCGACGTGTAGCCGATCGCGGCAAGCGCGTCGGCGGCGATCAGCACCGGCGTACCGGAATGCTCCGAACCGGACTCTGGTGTGAAGCGCAGGTAGTGTGGCGGGGCCGGATCAAGCGTGGCATCGCCAAGCGTGTAACTGCCCGGATGCGCGGCCAGCGTCTCGTCGATCGCGCGCGCGGCGCGCGAAGGCGGCAGGAGGTTGGCTTGTCCGCGCACCAGCAAGGCCGCGAAGGCCACCAGGAACGCATAGCGCTGTTCACACAGGTTGACCGCGGCCTGTGCCGCCGGCAGGCGCGACGCCAGCGCTTCCACGTCCGCAAGGAAGGCGGCCACACTGATCGGCCGGCCGTCGTGCCAGGCGACGATGCGCTGCGACGACGCGCGCGCGAGCAATGCCCGCCACGGTCCGGCCATCGGATCCAGCTGGGATGGATGTACGCTCGACACCGGGGACTCCGCTCCAAGCCAAAATGATAGCGCCGGTCACGGCAATCGTGATCGGGGCTGGGTAACCGGGGCCGCGCCGCGGCACGCCCTGCAGCCACCTGCCCGCAGCATTGCCACTGCGGCCTCGATCTCGTCGCTGGACTCGATGCGCACGGATCAGATATCGAATGGCGGTGTGTCCGTCTCCGCCTGGACGCGTTCGTCTGCACGCGTTGATTTCCTGGCTGCAGCTTTCCTAGCCGGCGCCTTGCGTGCGCCGGCCTTCTTCGCAGCAGTCTTGCTTGTCGCGGTTTTCCGGGTGGCCGACTTGCTGGCCGGGGCTTTTTTCGCGGCCGGCTTTTTGGCTGCAGCCTTCTTGAACGCACCGCGCCCACGCCGCACCGGCGCGCCCTCGATCAGCGCCTTGCACTCGTCGTGGGTCAGCGACTTGGGGTCGCGCTCCTTCGGGATCTTCGCGTTCTTCTCGCCATCGGTGATGTAGGGACCGTAGCGGCCGTTGAGGACCTGTATACCGTCGCCGAAATCGGTGATCACGCGGTTGGCGATCAGCTCCTGCTTCTCGCGGATCAGCTCCTTCGCGCGCTCCAGCGTGATGGTGTAGGCGCTTTCCTCGCCCTTGATCGATGCGTACATCGAGCCCTTCTTCACGAATGGACCGAAGCGGCCGATGCCTGCCGAGATCTCCTCGCCGTCCGCATCCTTGCCCAGCGTGCGCGGCAGCTTGAAGAGTTCGAGCGCCTCCTCCAGGGTGATCGTGTGCATGCTCTGGCCGGGCAGCAGCGAAGCGAACTTGAGTTTCTCGTCGCTGTCCTTGTCGCCCAGCGCGGCGTAGGGTCCGTAGCGGCCCAGCCGCACCGAAACCGGCTTGCCGGTCTTCGGATCGTCGCCCAGCAGCCGCGCGCCGGTCGCCTCGCTGCGATCGACCGATTCCAACTTGTCGTCCACCAGCGCCTTGAAGGGCTTCCAGAATTCGGCCATCAACGGCCGCCATTCCTCCTCGCCGCGGCTGACCGCATCGAGCTCGTCCTCCATGCGCGCGGTGAAGTCGTAATCTACGTAGCGGGTGAAATGCGCGGCGAGGAACCTGGCGACCGCGCGGCCGACGTCGGTGGGCTTGAAGCGACGCGAATCGAGGATCACGTATTCCCGCGACAACAGCGTCTGGATGATGCTGGCGTAGGTCGAGGGACGGCCGATGCCGTATTCCTCCAGTGCCTTGACCAGCGAGGCCTCGGAATAACGCGGCGGTGGTTCGGTGAAATGCTGGTCTGCGGCGATACCGGAGAGCGGCACCGGCTCGCCGACTTTCAACGCCGGCAGCTTGCGAGCCTCTTCGTCCTCGTCCGGCTTCCCGTCGCGGCCCTCCTCGTAGACCGCAAGGAACCCCGGATCGACAACGGTGGTGCCGGTGGCGCGGAACGCCGCGTCGGGGCCACACGGAAATTCGACGGATACCGTGTTGAGCGTCGCCGGTTTCATCTGGCAGGCGAGCGCACGCTTCCAGATCAATTCGTAGAGTTTCAGCTGGTCGGGCGTCAGGTAAGCCGACACTGATTTTGGCGTGCGCAACGCCGAAGTCGGGCGGATCGCCTCGTGCGCTTCCTGGGCGTTCTTGGATTTGGTCTTATAGACCATCACGTGTTCGGGCAGGCCCTGCTTGCCGAATTCGCGCTCGATGGCCTGGCGCAACTCGCCGATGGCTTCACCCGAGAGATGCGTGGAGTCGGTACGCATGTAGGTGATCAGGCCGACGTTGCCCTCGCCGCCCAGCGACACGCCCTCGTACAACCCCTGCGCGATGCGCATGGTGCGGCTGGTGGCCATGCCGAGCTTGCGCGCGGCTTCCTGCTGCAGCGTGGACGTGGTGAACGGCGCGGCCGGCCGGCGCTGGCGTTGCTTCGACTGGATATCGCCGACGATGAGCTTGCCGCCTGCGGCTTGCAGCAGCG
>JAJYAR010000391.1:2987-3435 GCA_021779435.1 bacterium | reverse complement strand
TTCTCCTTCTTCTGGTTAAATGTGGGCATCGACGATGACGGCATGGTGGCCGGGGTAGCGCCGGAGGATTTCGCGGGCGTCGTCCTCCCAGTGCTCGTTCTCCGTGAGGAGGATGGCCCACCAGCCCATCCTGCCGTGCTCGTGCCATTCGCCATCGGGCGTGATGATGGCGTGGGGAATCTTGCCGCAGGCGATGACCTGCTCCGTCGTCGCCATGTTGTCGTCGATGCGTTCACCCTTCTCTTCGCGGTCGTTGATCCAGCCGTCCCAGCGGCCCCCGATCACGTACCAGTCCCACTTGCTTTTCGGGTTGTACGTGGACAGCGGCTCGCGCCGGTCGTTGAACAGCTCGTGGTGCTTGATGCGGTCGCGGTATTTCGCTTCCGGCGTCGTGACCCCGAGTTCCTTCAGAAGCTGGCGGCACCGGTCCAGATCGTAGTCGGGCTCG
>JAJYAR010000391.1:0-2977 GCA_021779435.1 bacterium | reverse complement strand
GCTCGATGATGCGCTCCAGGCGCTTCCTATCGTTCTCGATCTCGGCCGCTGCCTCTTCGAGGGAGTAGCAGACGTAGGGATCGACCTTGATGTCTTCGTCATAGGGGGCCATCTGCAGGGCGACGAAACCTTCGATGAATTCCTGCTTTCCCGGCGGGACGATGATCGCAACGTTGAAATGTGTCATGGCGTGATTCCTTTCTCAAGAAGGGCGGCCCTTCGTGGGCCGCCCGGTTGATCCATCGGGTTAGCTGTTGCTCTCAGGCGTCCGCAGCACGATCTTGCCTGAGAGCGGTATGGCCTCGAACAGGATGTCGAGGCCGTTGCCGTCCTTGTGCCGGAAGGCCACGCCGATTTCCGTCCAGCGGGATTTCTGCTCGCCGCGCGGCCGGACGTTGTAGGCGACGAAGTCGGGCTTGCGTGCGGGCGTGCCGTTGCCGACCTTGGTTGCTTGTTCCTCAGACATAACTTTCTCCTTCTTGTTTCAAGTACCGCGACCATCGCGGCCTTTCCGGGTGCTCTTCAAAAGCCGCGGGGAGCCGGGCCGCGAGCGCACGCGGCAAGCGGAAAACTAGGGTGGTCCGGGGTAGGCGATTTTCCGCTTGCGCGGCCCGGCGGCGGCTTTACGCACACCGGAAAGAAAGGACGCACTTGGTCGGGTGGAGAAGAGGGAAGGGGAAAGAGCTGGAGAGGGAGCGCTCAGGAAATGGAACGGAGACGCGTGACCTAATGACTCCGGGCCTGCCAGACCCTTGGGCTGCGGCTGGTGTGAAAGGCCGCGTAAGACATGTGTGCTCGCTTGACATGCACCACTGGCGATGATACCGACAAGAACGGGGTCGAGGCCGAACGGCCGGCGCCTCAATTCACCGTTGGCCTCATATGGACCTCGCTCCCGAGACACTCAACAAGATCGGCAACGGCTCCGAGCTCGCCGCGCTCCTGGGGGCGGCTCAGCCCAGCGACCGTATCGCGCCTGTCGTCCTGCTTCGGTTCGATGCGCCGCTCCGTGCGCAGGATGAGGTTGGTGCGGGAGAATCCGATGATCTTGAACGCCGGAAGACCATCGGTGCGCGCGTGGCACATGCCTTTGCCGCAATGGAAGGGCTGACGGTGCTACGGATGATGACCGCCGCAGGCAGCGTGATCGTGCGCGGCACTGCGGGGGCGCTGGTCGGCGCGATCAACCACGAGGATATCGTAACGGCGCGCATCGACCGTACCATGTTGCGCGGCGCGGCGGAGGTCGGTACGTTCCGTTGACGTCCATCCGTCACCAAACCAGGGGCTGCTGCGAGCGTATGCTCCGAGCGGCAAAGGTTGACGTACCCGCGTTCGTCTGACTCCGGTGTGACAATTCTGTGACAGTCCAGCGAGGAGCGGATTGCCGGGCATCCCCGGCGAGAACAAAACTAGCGGACTTAGCTGAGGAATCTGGGTGCTTGGTGGTGGGCATGCTTCTTGCTTCCCGCGCAACCGGTCCGCGATCGCGTCACCGGGAAACGCACGTTTCCCGAGAACAGTCGAGACCGGATCGTCAACCGCACGTAATATTCGGCATGCTCCGCATTACCCAGCAGTCTTCGACCGACGCCGCCAAGCAGTATTACGCCTCCGCGGATTATTACTTGGAGGGCCAGGAGCTTGTCGGCCGGTGGGGAGGCGAGGGGGCACGGATGCTCGGCTTGGACGGCCGCGTCTCCAGCCGTGAGTTCAATGCGCTCTGCGAGAACCGCAATCCCCGCAGCGGCGAGCAGCTCACGCCGCGCACCAGGGACGATCGAACCGTCGGTTACGACTTCACGTGGTCGGTGCCGAAATCCGTGTCCCTGCTCTACGCGGCGACGGAAGACGCGGCGCTGCTCGATGCCTTCCGGGAATCCGTGGATGAGACGATGCGGGAGATCGAGACCGAGATGAAGGCGCGGGTCCGCAAGAAGGGGCGGAACGAGGAGCGGGTAACCGGCAACATGGCATGGGCGGAGTTCGTCCATTTCACGAGCCGGCCCGTGGACGGCCTGCCCGACCCGCAGCTGCACGCCCACTGTTTCGTCTTCAACGCGACCTGGGACGATCAGGAGCATGCGTGGAAAGCGGGCCAGTTCCGCGACCTGAAGCGGGATGCCCCGTACTGGCAGGCGGCCTTCCGTGTCCGGCTGGCCAACCGGCTGCAGGCGATGGGCTACGCGATTGAGCGCAAGCGCGACGACTTCGAGCTCGCCGGCATCCCCGCCTCGGCGATCCGGCGGTTTGCCCGCAGGACGGAGAAGATCGAACGGGAGGCCGAGAAGCGCGGTATCGACGATCCGGAGGAAAAGGCCCGGCTCGGGGGCCTGACACGCGAGCGAAAAGATAAGAGCCTGAGCTGGAAGGAACTCCAGGGTGAGTGGGATAGCCGACTCACCCCGGAGGAGCGGCAGGCGGTCGCCTCGGTAAGGGAGCAAAGGGGAAGCCATGCCGTGCCAGAGTGGCGCGACTCAGCGTCGGTGGGTTTCTCGGTCCGGCACGTCTTCGAGCGCGAGGCCGTCGTGCCGGAAAAGCGGGTGCTGGCGGAGGCCCTGAAGCACGGCCTGGGCGCCGTAACGGTGGAAGGGGTCAAGGACGCGGCTGCCCGCCTCCGCCTTCCGGTGAAAGAGCACTCGGGCCGCCGGATGGTCACGACGCCGGAGGTGCTGGCGGTCGAGGATCGCCTGGTGGGTTTCGCGCGGGATGGGCGCGGGGCCTTCCGGCCGCTCGGCAACCCGGGCGGAGCGCTTGCGCGGGAGTGGCTCAATGCCGGGCAGAAAGCCGCGGTGCGGCACATCCTTGGGTCGCGCGACCGCGTGACCATGATCCGCGGCGCGGCGGGGACCGGCAAGACCAGCCTCATGCAGGAGGCGGTGGAGCGCATCGGGGAGGCGGGGCACAGCGTGGTCGTGCTGGCGCCCTCGGCAGGCGCCAGCCGGGATGTGCTCCGCGAGGAGGGTGGGTTCAAAGA
>JAJYAR010000390.1 GCA_021779435.1 bacterium | reverse complement strand
GTGGCGGGCCCCTATCGGGAGCTGCTGCGGCGGCAGGCGTTCCAACTCGTCGAAGCGGCGGCCTGAGCGCGAGGCCTGGCCAGCCGGCCCTTGACAATCAAGCCCCTGCATTGTGTGTAGCGGCCCTTGGCGTCTCCGGGCGCAGGGGTGTAGCTCAATTGGCTAGAGCGCCGGTCTCCAAAACCGGAGGTTGGGGGTTCGAGACCCTCCACCCCTGCCAGGACGCTAACGGGCGGGGCAGTTCGTCCCGGCAACTCTCATCTGGGGATCAGGCAAGGCGTGGCGATCAATCCGACGAAATTCGTCCGCGAGGTGCGCAGCGAGGTGGCGAAGGTCACTTGGCCGACGCGGCGGGAGACGATGATCACCACCGGGCTGGTCTTTGCCATGGTGGCGCTGGCGGCGCTGTTCTTCCTGGCGATCGACCAGGTCGTGGCGCTCGGCGTGCGGGCCCTGTTCGCCGGCAGCGTCTGAGGTACGAGGAACCTGCATGGCCAAGCGTTGGTACGTCGTCCACGTCTATTCGGGCTTCGAGAAGAAGATCGCCCAACAGCTGAAGGAACTTGCAGCCCAGAAGGGGCTCTCCGACGCGATCGACGAGGTTCTGGTGCCAGCCGAGGAAGTGCTGGAGATGCGCCGCGGCCAGAAGGTCAGCTCCGAGCGCAAATTCTTCCCCGGCTACGTGCTGGTGCGCATGGAGCTGACGGACGATACTTGGCATCTGGTCAAGGATACCCCCAAGGTCACCGGCTTTCTCGGCAGCAAGACGCGCCCCTCGCCGATCAGCGAGGCGGAGGCCGAGCGGATCATCAAGCAGAGCCGTGAGGGCGTGGAGCGGCCGCGTCCGGCGGTGATGTTCGAGGTCGGCGAGCAGGTCCGCGTCGCCGACGGCCCCTTCACCAGTTTCATCGGCATGGTCGAGGAAGTGGACGAGGAGAAGGGGCGGCTCAAGGTGAGCGTTTCGATCTTCGGCCGCTCGACCCCGGTCGATCTCGAATTCAGCCAGGTCGAGAAGCAGTAACTGGCCGGCGGCTCGATGCCGACGGAAGGCAGCGGCTCAATCAGTCCGTGAAATCACCTGGTTCGTCGCGGCCGCGCTGGCGCCGGCCGAGCGCGAGTTCGGTGACCACGCCGTGCAGCGTGCGCAACTCCTGCTCGGTCACCTCGCCGCGCTCGAAGAAATGGCGCAGGTTGCGCACCATGCCAGGGCGCTTGGGCAGGTTGCGCAGGAAGCCGCAGGCATCGAGTTCCTCGATCAGGTGGCCGAGGAAATTCTCCAATTCGCCCTTGGTCGCGATCCGGGTCTTGTGGGTCAGCAGCCGGCGTGGCGCGGTCTCGTCCGCCGCCACCCACCATTCATAGGCCATCACCATCACCGCCTGCGCCAGGTTGAGCGAGGCGAACGCAGGGTTGAGCGGGTAGCGCACGAGCGTGTCCGCGGTGGCGATGTCGTCATTGTCCAGCCCGGCGCGCTCGGGGCCGAACAGGATGCCGCAGCCCAGTCCACGCGCGCCGATGGCACGGAGTTCGGCCGCCGCTCCGCGGGCGGTGAGCAGCGGCTTGATGATGTGGCGCGGACGCGGACAGGTGGCGAAGACGCGGTGCAAATCGGCGACGGCATCCGCAACGCCCGCATGCACCGTCGCCGCATCGAGGATGCGGTCGGCGCCCGAGGCCGTGCGCCAGGCGCGTTCCTGCGGCCAGCCATCGCGCGGGGCGACGAGGCGCAGATGGAACAGCCCGCCATTGGCCATGGCGCGCGCGACCGCGCCGATATTTTCCGCCAGTTGCGGGCGGACGAGAATGACGACCGGGCTCGGATCGATTGGCGCGATCGGCGCGCCTGCGTCGCGTCCGGTCACGCCTATTTCCATCGCCAGGTGGTGCCGCCGGCGCCGTCCTCGACAACGACGTTGAGAGCATCGAGTTTCTGGCGAATTGCGTCGGCGCGCGCGAAGTCCTTTGCCCGACGCGCTTCCGTGCGTTCGGCGATCATCGCGGTGATTTCGCTTTCTTTCGTGCCAGCAAACACGTGGGCCTGAGGAGCGAATCCACGAAAGCTCAGCCTTCCGGATTGGACGTTGACGGTGGCACTGCGCTGAAACTTATTGTTGTGGAACCACTCCTCCGGGTCGAGCCGCAGGATGCCGAGCAGTTCGCCCGCTGCGGCAAGGCCCGAACTTGCGTCTCCGTCCCCGGCAAGCGCTGCGTCGGCGAGGCTGTGCATCTCTGAAATGGCAAGAGGCGTGTTGAGATCATCGCACAGGGCGGCAAGCACCTTGGGCGGCGGTTCGGTAGCCGGCGTCGTCGGAGCCACGCGCCGGGCCCGATAGAACCGATCGAGATCATCCCGCGCTTGGACGAGCGCGGTGTCGGAGAAATCGAGAACGCCCCGATAATGCGTGCGCAGCAGCACGAGCCGGACTGCCTCGGGTGGCTTGATGTCGCCGACGAGCAGCACGTTGCCGAGGCTCTTGGACATTTTTTGCCCGTTCACCTGCACCATGCCGTTGTGCACCCAGTAGTGCGCGAAGCGGCTGCCCGGGAACGCGCACAGGCTCTGGGCGCGCTCGTTCTCATGGTGCGGGAACAGAAGATCGCCGCCGCCACCATGGATGTCGAAACTCTCGCCGAGATATTCGTGCGACATGGCGCTGCACTCGATGTGCCAGCCCGGCCGTCCGCGTCCCCACGGGCTTTCCCAGCCGGGCAGATCGGGCGTGGACGGCTTCCACAGCACGAAATCCCCCGCATCGCGCTTGTAGGGCGCGACCTCGACGCGGGCGCCGGCGAGAAGCTCGTCCGGGCTGCGGCCGGAGAGGCGGCCATAGTCGGCAAAGCTCGCGACCGAAAACAGCACGTGCCCGTCCGCGGCGTAGGCGTGGCCGCCGGCGATCAGCCGTTCGATCAACACGATCATCGCCGCGATGTGGCCGGTTGCGCGCGGTTCCACATCGGGCGGCAAGACGCCGAGTGCCGCCATGTCCGCCTCGTACTCGGCGGTGGTGCGTGCCGTGATGGCGGAAATCGGCTCGCCGGACTCGGCGGCGCGGGCGTTGATCTTGTCGTCCACGTCGGTGATGTTGCGGACATAGGTGACGCGCGGATAGAGCCGCCGCAGCAGCCGCACCAGCACGTCGAACACCACCGCCGGGCGGGCGTTGCCGATATGTGGCCGATCGTAGACGGTCGGCCCGCAGACATAGACCCGCACATGGGAGGCATCCAGCGGCTCGAAGCGTTCGCGCCGGCGGGAGAAGCTGTTGTGCAGGGTCAGGTCGGGCATGGCGCACTCCTTCGCCGGGGCCGCCGGCGCCCGCTTTCTCAACCAGGCTTTGAGGCAAATCAATGCCGCCGGCCTTGGAATGGGCGAGGGTTGCGGGCAAGCCTTGCTATTGCGAATTACTCGCAATAAAGACCCCGGGGGAACCAACCCAGCATGGAG
>JAJYAR010000389.1 GCA_021779435.1 bacterium | reverse complement strand
TCGTGTGACGATTATAAAAAATGTCATGGACAAGTCTGGACCGGGAATCATGCTTGCGGGGGTGAGCACCGCGATCTCCTTTCTTCCTTTTGTCCTCACGGGGTTTCGCCAGGATCTTGGATTCCGAGTGTTCGAATTCGATCGCGCGGGCAAGGCTCAGACACGGACCCACCATGCTGTCCGGGCCGATCTGACGCTGGTCCGTAAATACGGACTTCACATCCAGGAGTTACCGCTGCTGTGCCGCCGGCTTCTGGAGGCGTCCGAGGCGCCCGGGACATCGCTAACCTTGCCGGAGGCGGATATGATCGCGTGTGCCGAAAAAGAGACATCACGCACTCAAGCGAAAGCCCGCAGGCCATGGCAACGGCAATCGGGCGAGCGGGGTGTTGAGGAGAGCGACGGCGGTACGGAAAAAGCGCGTTGAGCGACCGCGATGTAAGGGACCGTCGGGGATCGCAGTAGAGCGGTCCGTACCGGAGCCGCTACTCGCGGCGACGGTTTAAGCCGTACATGAGCCGGTTGCGCTTGAGCCGGCATATACGGCGCGAGAGTTTGCGGGCTAATTCACGGGAGGGGGCACAACAGGGGCACCGGTTTGCGGTTCCGCTTGCTCCTGGGTCTGAGTGTCGTGGCGGCGCTGGAGGCGCTTCTCCATCTTTTCCTGCTGGCGCTCTTTTCGCTGCTGTTCTTTTTGGCGCTTCTTGAATGTTTGTTGGCCACGTCCAGCCATGGGAGTCCTTTCCTCTGCCTGTTCGATTCGGGCCGCTGTGAATCCGGCCAGAATACATCAGGGCATGCTGCGATCGCCTATGCCATTTTCAGCGGGGCACACACGGTCATTCAAATCGGGTACCCGCCGCCGCGCGATCGGCCATTACCGCTTCCGGCCGCTCGCAACTCTTCCTGTGACGGGAGCCACCCGGTGCTACCGGCACTTGTGAAAGAGAAGCCCGCGCGGGCGACGGCGCGGGCAGCGAAATCTGTTTCGCCCGCCCGCGACTTCATCGCGAATTCCTTACCAACGATTGCGTGAGCGTCCGTTTCCGCCGCCGGACCGGTAGCCGCCGCCGGAATTGCGGTCGTTTTTCGGCCTGGCTTCGTTGACGTTCAACGCGCGGCCGTCGACCTCTCTGCCGTTCAGCTCCGCAATGGCGCGGTCCGCTTCGGCGCTGTTGGTCATTTCAACAAATCCGAAGCCCCTTGCCCGGCCGGTATCGCGGTCGGTGACGAGACTGACGCGTTCGACGACGCCATATGCTTCGAACATGGATCGAACTGAGTCTTCCGTGGCTCCGAAGCTGAGGTTGCCTACAAAAACATTCTTCATTTAATCTTCCTTTTGAGTTGCAGAGTGATAAGGGGCAGGATCGGACGAGGGGCGATTAAACCGAACGGGACGAACGAGCCAAGGTCAAGGGCTGCTACTACAATTCAATGGTCACACAAATCAATCAAACAAGCAAGGGTGTACTGCTCCGGACAGCGGAATTGCAATTACGCGGACAGGCGCCGGCGGGGGTTGTCGAGCCAGAGGGCCGCGGCGTTGGTTCGTTGGTGAACGGCGGTTCAGTCCAGGTCGAAGGGGCGGGGTGGGGGCGCACCGGTGGGGTCCTGTTTGGCTTGTTTGAGGAGTTCGTCGAATTTGCGGGCGAGGACGTCTTTGGACTTTTTGTGCTGCTCGAAGGATTTGTCGAAGACTTCGGAGCGGCGGGCTTCTTCGCCTTTGAGTTTGTGGACGGCTTCGCGGAGGTCTTCGATGACGGCGGGTTTTTTGTGTTCTTCGTGAGCGATGACGGCGCGAAGTTCGGGGTCGACTTTGAGCATGGCCTCGCAGCAAGGGCAGCGGACTTCGATCAGCTCGCGTTGAGGTTTGGGCATGGGGATTGGTCCTTCGATTTATTGTATACGGGGGTGGGAGCTTGCGGTCTGGCGAAAGATAGCGGACACTCCGCGGGAGCGGCGGCGAGACGTTCCAGAGGGGCTACTTCGGATGTGGGATGACGTCTTCGATGATGTACGTGCCACCGACGATCTTGAAATAGAATCGCCACCCTTGGTTCACCCGCGCCTGCCAGCGGCCGTCTGCTTCGCTGTACTTCTTGGCGCGGAGGGAGGGGTGGTGGAGGTTCTCGCATAGGAAAGCAGCCTGTTTGTAGAAGGCCTTCCGGACCGCTGGTGGAGCCGCTTCGAGCGAGCAGAGAGCCTTTCGGGTGTATTGGAGCTTCATGGCAGCTCGCACCTCTGGCTCGTAGCCGCAAGCAGGCGCGTGCGCCGCGCCGCCGGTTCGTCCCTCATCGGGAGGATTTTGATTCCCGCCGCGCTGCCCTAAGTTTTCTGATGTTCGCTTCGATGGATTTCGCCATCTCGCCGGCGCTCTCGAAGGGGCCGTACACCCGCCCGGCTTTGATGTCCTCGCCGGCCTTCCGGAGCCGGGCGTCGATCCGGCGCCGCTGGGCGGGCGTGTATTCGTCCGCCGCTTCCGTCGCCTTGGGAGCGATCGTAATGATCCCGCCCGCGGCCTTGAACTCGAGCTCCTGGCCGCGCTTGAAGCCGGCCCGGCGACGGACGGCCGCGGGGACCACGAGCGGTTCGTTGTTCTTCACGGTCACGGTCATGCTGATAGATGCGGGCGGCATCGCCCGGAGCTTTCCCCTTCACAATACCAGACGTGCCACGCCGGTTAAGTTGAGGGTGAGCGTTGTGTCTTGTGGGGGTGGTGTAAGGGCGATACACTGGTGGCCGAAGGATTGGGCGGGAGGAGAGTAAAAGGATAACTATGTCAGAAGAGACTGTGGATCGCAGAGGATTTTTGAAGACCGCGGGGGCGGCGGGATTGGCCCTGGGCGCGGCGGGACAGGCTTTTGCGCGGGGAGCGAAGGCGTCGACGGGGCGGGTGGTCGGGGCGAACGACCGGATTCAGGTGGGCGTGGTGGGGGTCGGCGGGCGCGGCAGTTATGTGTCTGGCGTGTTCGCGCGTTATGGCGAGAAGACGAACGCGTGCCAGATCGTGGGCGTGTGCGACGTGTATGAGAAGCGCAAGAAGGTGGCGGCGGACCGGCACAAGTGCCCGGGGTATCTGGATTATCGCGAATTGATCGGGCGGAGCGACGTGGACGCGATCATCGTGGCGACGCCGGACCACTGGCACGCCAAGATCGCGCTGGCGGCGATGGACGCGGGCAAGGACGTGTACCTCGAGAAGCCGATGTGTCACACCAATGAAGAGATCAAGCAGCTCGTGCAGACGGTGAAGGAGACCGGGCGCGTGGTGCAGATCGGGTCGCAGACGACGTCGGGCGACCAGTGGTGGAAGGCGCGGAAGGCGATACAGGACGGCATGATCGGGCAGATGATCATGAGCCAGGGGTCGTATCACCGGAACTCGATTGAGGGCGAGTGGAATTACCCGATCGATGCGGGCGCGGGTCCGGACGGCAAGGGCGACGACTATATC
>JAJYAR010000388.1 GCA_021779435.1 bacterium | reverse complement strand
AAGATCCTTCAGCTTCCACGCCGGCGCCGGTCCAACGACCGGGAGCAGGGCAACAGTCGAACCGCCCGCCTTCACCGCGTCGGGGGACGGGAGAGCCCCTTCATTGGCCGCCGCGTAGGTGGCGGTCTCCTTCGTGCTGACAGACGGCTTCGGCTCCTTCCTCGGCGAACAGCCGGCAAGGAGGGCAACCGCGGCGATGGGGACCAGACACGTAATTAGTTTCATGGGCGTGGGTCCCGCGAACGTAGTCCACGCCCCGACCGCCGGCAAACGACCGTCGTGGTTTTGTCACCGTCGCGCTGCTTCGCGTTCGGCAACGGCCGAGCGGCCCTGCGTCCACCTGTGGTGAAAGGAGGAGCGCGTCGTCCCAACCCACCGCGCAAACCGCGGCGCAGGGGCGTCCTCCGAACGCCCGGTTCAGGATTCCCGCGTTTCCGGCAGGTCGAGTCCGAGTGTCTCGATGAACTTCTTCATCGCGGGAGTCAGAACCCGGCCTTTTCGATGAAGAATGGCGAGAGGACGCGTGAAGATCCGGTCCTTGAACGGCAGCACGGCGAGCGTGCCCTGCTTGCCTTCCTGCACCACCGTCGCCTGGGGCACGATCGCGATGCCGTGATCGATTTCAACGGCGCGCTTCACCGTCTCGATGTTGTCGAACTCCATCACCGGCTCGAGCTCCAGCTTGTGCTCGCGGAAGATCTGGTCGATCGCCTTTCGCGTTGGGATGTCGGGGTCGAAACCGATGAACTTCTGCGTCGCGAGATCCTTCACCTGCACCTCGGTCATCTTGGCGATCGGGTGCTGCGGGTGTGCGATCAGCACGAGGTGATCGTTGCGGAACGGAAGCACCTCGATCTGCCGCTGCTTCACCGGGAAGGCCACCAGGCCGAAATCGACCGAGTTGTGAAGGATGTCCTCGTACACCAGGTTCGAACGGCGGTATTCGACCCGGACATTCACCGAAGGATAGTCGTGAAGGAACTTCTTGATGAACGGCGGCAGTTCGTGGAGGCCGATCGAGTAGATCGTCGAGATCCGGATCGTGCCGCTGATCACCTTCTTCATCTCCTGCAATTCGGAGATCAGCTTCTCGTAGGTGTGAAGCATCTCCTTCGCCGCGTCGTACACGCGCTGACCCTCGCGCGTGAGCTGGAACTGCTTCTGGCTGCGATCGATCAAAAGAGTCTTGAAATGCCGCTCCATCGCACGAGCCTGCTGGCTGACAGCGGATTGGGTGATGCCATTCAACTTCGCGGACTTCGAGAAGCTCTTCGTCTCGACCAAATCAGCGAAGATTTTGAAATTTTCGATCTGCATGATTAGCTGGCGTTGTACGGTTCAATCTAGAAGCGTATCGGCGACGCGTAAACGCTTAAGTAGAATTCCTAACCGTGTGCCCCGCTTCAGCGCTGCTGATTGACTATCCCGAGTTTGCCCGACGGGCGGACAATGTCCGCGCCGCAATTGGCGAAGCCTGCGCAGAAATTGGCAGAATGCCCTCAGAAGTGGAACTTTTAGCTGTTACGAAGACCCACCCGGCCGCCGCGGCCGAGTTCGCGGCGCGTTACGGACTCCGGGCCGTGGGTGAGAATCGCGTCCAGGAAGGGGTCGACAAACAGGCCCAATCCAAGGCCCAGGTCGCCTGGGAACTCATCGGCCACCTTCAATCCAACAAGGCGCGGCTCGCCGCCGAACATTTTTCCCGCGTCCAGAGCGTCGACTCCGAGAAGCTCCTCAATCACCTCGATCGCGCTGCCGGCGAGCTCGGCAAGACCCTCCCGGTCCTCCTCCAGATCAACGCCGGCAACGATCCGGCCAAGTTTGGCGCCGACGTTGCCGACGCGCCGAAACTGCTGGAATGCGCGCTCTCGAAGTCGCACCTCAGGGTCGACGGGCTCATGACGATCGCCCCGCTGGGAGCATCACCCGGCGAGACCGCCGAGCACGCCAGGCGAACGTTTGCCGCACTCCGCTCGCTGCGCGACGACCTGACCGGCCGATTCGGAACGCCGCTCAAGGAACTCTCCATGGGGATGACCCACGATCTTGCGCTCGCTGTCGCCGCCGGCAGCACGATGGTCCGCGTCGGCACCGCCCTGTTCGGCGCCCGGGACAAGCCGGCCGCCTGAACGCACCGCGCCGCCACGGGTTGGCCTTGAGCTCGGCAACGCGTTCGCCAGCCTTGCGCCCATGCTGACGTTACCCCGCGTCCTCGCCGTGCTGGCCCTCGCGTGCGTCGTCGCCGCGAGCTCCTTGGCCGACGTTGCCCCCGGTGACTCAAAGGAAAGCGTCCTGCGGGAGGTTGGAACCCCCACCTCCACGGCGCGTCGAGGCGAGCGCGAGTTCTTCCTCTATCCCAAGGGAGCGCGCGTCGAATTCGAAAACGGTCGGGTCGTCGATATCAAAGGCCCGCTTCCAGCCGCTCCCGCCGAAACCTCCGCCACTCCCGCGCCGACCGCCCAGTCCGCGACTCCCGCCGCTGCTCCTGCGACAGCACCCGCCCCCAAGGTTCCGGCCGCGAAAGCGCCGACGGCCCAGAAACCAGCCGCCACCAAGCCTATTCCTTCAGCCACCTCATCCTCCACCGCTCAAGGTGGGCTGGAGGCACTGGGCAACGCCGTCGAAAAGATGGACACCGCGTGGGGAGAACGTCCCGTCATGCCGGCGCAGTCCAGCGGCATCAACTGGCTCAGGCTCCTCACCGGCACGGTGCTTCATTTCGGGGTCACGCTGTTTGCGCTGCGCGTCGCCTTCAAGATCGAGGAGATGGACGCCTTCTGGTCAGGCATCTTCGCCATCGCCGGAATCGACGCCGGTCTCCGCCTTGTGCTCGACCTGCTCGGACCGGTCACCGGAGGACTCAGCGCCATGACCAGCCTTCAGAGCAGCATCGGCGCGCTCGTGATGGTCGGCACCATCCAGAAATTCTGCTTCAACAAGCGACTTCAGAACGCCGTGGTCACCGCAATGAGCGTAAAGCTGATTGTTTATTTGTGTGACCTTTTTGTCTTCGTCCTGCTCCTGAACGCGCTGTTTGGCTGACGCCCGGTCAGCGGGGAAAAAGTGGTTGATTTGCATGTCGGCGTGGTCGCGCGGTGCATCAAGGGTTTACAACTGACGCGACGGGGCGCCACGCCTGCTTTCTCCTAAACCGGCCGATGCTTTGTCCGATTTCGTCCTACGATCGCGCACGGTTTCTCACTCGTAAATCAAACCCTAAACTCACCGCTTGCGCCGGTTTCCCAGTTGCGCCAGCTTGCGCCTTCGGGCGACGGCCGCGCGGTGCTTCCAGTGCGCTGGAACCTGCGCGCGGGCAACGGGCAGCCGGTGCCGTCGGGGGTCTACCTCTGGAAGATCGCGGTCCTCGTCACCCGCCCCGAGCGCGAGCGGCGGGAGTTCATCCGGACGCCACGCGAGGGGGCTGGTCGTCTCGCGCCGCGCCGGAGCGGGAGCTGAGGATGTCCTCGCGAAG
>JAJYAR010000387.1 GCA_021779435.1 bacterium | reverse complement strand
GGCGAACCCGGGCGACATCTCCCGCCTGTTCCGCACCCCGGAATACACCGCCTGGCGGGCGCTGCGGCAGGCCGAGGACACGCGCTATATCGGCCTGTGCCTGCCACGTTTCCTGGCCCGCTTGCCCTATGGCTACCGCACCGAACCGGTCGATGCCTTCGCCTTCGAGGAGGAGGTGGACGGGCCGGACGACCGCAATTTCCTCTGGGCCAACCCCGCCTACGCGATGGCGAGCAATATCGCCCGGGCGTTCCGCCTCTATGGCTGGTGCGTGCGCATCCGCGGCATCGACGGCGGCGGACTGGTGCAGGGGCTGCCGGAGTATCATTTCCCCACCGCCGACGGGGACGCGGATCCCCGCTGCTCGGTGGAGATCGCGCTGTCGGAGCGGCGGGAATCCGAGCTCGCGGCCAATGGGCTGATCCCGCTGGTGCATCTACGCAACGGCGACGGAACGGCCTTCGTCGGTGCATCGTCGTTGCAGGAACCCGCGGTCTATGACGATCGGGACGCCACCGCCAATGCGACAATGTCGGCGCGGCTGCCTTATATCTTCGCCACCTGCCGGTTCGCGCATTATCTGAAATGCATGGTGCGCGACAAGATCGGCAGTGCGATGGACGGCCCGGCGATCGAGCGCTGGCTGCAGAGCTGGATCAACAGCTACGTGGACGGTTCGCCGCAGACCTCGTCGGACGAGCACAAGGCTTCGCATCCGCTGGCCGACGCCTCGATCAAGATCGAGTCGCGCCCCGATCAGCCGGGTACCTACGAAGCGAAGTTCTTCATTCGCCCACACTATCAGCTGGAGGCGTCCACGGCGACGGTGCGGCTGCTGTCGAAACTCGCGGGGCCGTCATGAACACGGGAGGATCCTATGCCTGACAACGACGCGACCGACATGTTGATGGCGGTGAAAGGGCACAATGGCGGCGCGCTGGCCGGCGAAGGGCTAAGCGCGCTCGATGCCAAGGACACAGATATGCTGTCCGGGTTCTCCGCCGGGTTTTTCGTTGAGATCCAGGACATCTCATTCGGAATCGGGGTCGAGGACAGCGAGAGCGCCTCGGGCCCGGGAAACGCGCTTCACAACATGCAGGAGAAGACGATCGAGACCCTGCAGGAAAACCTCCAGAAGGTGATGGAGGAGCAGGGCAACGGCAAGATGCCGAAGATGGGGGGCGGGCGGGGCAAAAGCAAGCAGTTCAAGAACTTCGTCGACTACGGCGAGGTCACCGACGCCGACGGCAAACCGGTCTACTCCACCGTGTTCGATCCGATCACCGTCACCCGTCAGATCGATCAGATGTCCCCGTTCATTCTTCTTAACTGCGCCAACCAGACGTCGATGCAAAGTATCGTTGTCGTGAAACGAAAATTCACCGGTCTCCTGACCAGCCACGAGGCGTATGTCCGATTGGAGTTCGGTGACTGCCTGATTACCGCCGTGGACTGGGACCATGGCGAAACTTTCACCGAGAAGATGAAGTTCGTCTATCGTACGCTCACCGTGAAATACCGTCCGCAAAAGAACGATGGTACATTGGACGCGGTCAAGACCATGACCTACTCGCTGGCGGCATCAACCTAGCGTACTCGCCAGCAGCTCGGCATCGCATCCTTGCGTGCAATGCCGGGCCAGGAACGGCGAACCGCCGAGCGAGGCCTGCATCCGCTCGGCGAAGCTCATCGCCAGTAACCCGGTGCCGGCGGCGGGATGCGTCTCCGGCACCTGCCATTGCAGCGCCGCCATTGCCTTCGCCTCCAGCGCCGCCTTCACCGAACCGGCGGTGACGAGCCCCGAGGGCTGCGGTGGCAGCTGCGGCAGCCGCTGCATGATCTCCGCCAGCGCCGTTTCGGGCGTCATGCCGGCGAGCTTCAGCCCCAGCTGCTCCGACACCTGGCGCAGCGCCAGGTTCAGCGAGGCCTGCACCTTCGCCGCCACCGCCGCATAACCCTGCTGCAACGGATTGCCGCCCAGGCTGGCGGTGAGGCGCTTCACCGCCGACATGGCCGAGGACAGGGTGTTCATCACCGACGTCTCCTGCGCGGTCAGGCTCGGGACCTTGACCTGGGTCAGGCTGCGCATGGCGGCGGCGAGCCGCTCGGTATCGCCGGGGGCGATCCCCAGCTGGCGGGTGGCGGCGATCATCGGTGCCAGCTCGCGCAGGCGCTGCGCGAACGGCTCCCACAGCGCCATCGGCTGGCCGCCCGGGGTGGTGAATTGTTTCAGCTGCGCCGGGCTGGGGGCGAAGACCGGGCTGGACAGCGCGGTATGCACCGCCGTCACCGCGTCATTCAGCGTCGCCAGCCGCACCCAGGGGGTGGGCGAGAACCGTGCCACCACCGGGTTGCGGGCCAGCGCCGCGAGTCGTGCCTTCAGGGTGGCGAGCGCCGCCGAGAACGCCTTGGCCTGGGCCGGATGCAGCAGATCGAGCCCCAGCTGCGCCTGCGCCTGCGCGCGCAACTGCCCCAGCAGCGAAACGGTACCGCCTTGCAATGGCGTCATCTGCATCTGCGGCAGCGGGGTGCGCAGCCACTGCGGATCCGGGGTGAAGGCCGGCCCCGGAAGCTCGCGGCTGCCCAGCCATTGCCACAGCGCCTTGGCGATGTTTTCCCCGCGCAACCCGGTGCCAACCAGGGGCAGCGCCGGTGGAGCACCTGCGGTCACGCTAAGCCCGGCCGTGGCGGATGCCGAAACCGAAGCCGATACCCCACCCGTCGCGGCGGGTTGGGGGAACTGCGCCACGAACTGCTCGATCTGAGTCGCGGAAGCGTGGCAGAAGCAGACCAATCCCGCCTCCTCAATCCGCTCCCGTGGCGATCACCACGGCGGTCACGTTGTCGTTGGTCTTGCGATCCAGCGCCGCGGCCACCAGCGCCTCCGCCGGCGAGGAATCGAGCGGGCCGGACAGTCTCATCTGCAACTCCGCTGCGTCCACTGCCTTGCTCAGCCCGTCGCTGCACAGCAGGAACCGATCTCCTTCTTCCAGCCGGTCGGTGACCTTGTCCAGCGCGAAATCCTCCACCGCCGCCCCCACCGCGCGGGTGATGACGTTGTTGTAGGGGTGGTGCTCGGCCGCCTCGGCGGTGATCTGACCGGAATCCACCAGCTCCTGCACCAGGCTGTGGTCGCGCGAGATCTGCGTGAGCGTGCCGTCGCGCAGCAGATAGGCCCGCGAATCGCCGGCCCACAGGCAGGCGAAATATCCGTCGCGCACGACCAGCATCACCACCGTGGAGGCGATGGTCACGTCCGGGCCGCGACTCTCGGCTTCCTCCCGCAGCGCCTCGTGAACGCCGGTGACGCGCCCGCGCACCATCGCCAGCAGGTCGGCGGCGGGCAATTCGGTGGGGATGGCCTCCAGCGCCGCCACGATCATGCCGGAGGCGACCTCGCCCGCGTCATGCCCGCCGGCGCCGTCCGCCACCGCCCACAGGCCGAGATCGGGGCGGTTGACCAACGCGTCCTCGTTGTG
>JAJYAR010000386.1 GCA_021779435.1 bacterium | reverse complement strand
CGAGCGTGACAGGGCGTGCATCGGCAAACTTCCACTGGGACCGCGGCAGCTTTGTGCGCGGCCCATCCACACGGTCCCTCACATACATCACATTCGCGGGGTCGTTGGGATTCGCCACCGGATAGCCGACCTGCGAGCGGTCTCCGAGCGAAATCGTGCGCACCAGGTCGTCGCCGGTCCACTCGGACCGCACCAGACCCTCGACCGGCTTACCATGATCGAGCGCCAGCGGCGCCCGCAGCCGCATCAACCCGGGCTCATCGGGCACGTCGAATTCCCAGCCGATCCAGACGAGAGTGAATCCACGATCGAGCAGGAACCGGTCCCCCAGGTCTTCGCCCGACAGCGGCGCACTCGAACCCTTCGCGAAATCGAACGTCTGCAGCAGCGCCTTGCCGCCGCGATTCGAGATTTCCACCAGCGCGGCGCCATTCCGCTTGGCCGGGTCCGCCGGCGCCAGAACGTAGAAATTCGCCGAATATTCGACCAGTCCGCGCGCGTCGGCCGGGGCGAGTTCCAGATCGACGATTCCGCGGTTGACCGCAGCGTGAGGATCCGCCGTGAAGTGGACGTCCCCCGAATACCGCTCTACGCCTGCTACGACGGTGTGGTCGCTCACTTCCACCGAGGCGACGCCGCCTAGAGCATACGCCGTCCCCAGCAGCGCAACAAACCAGAGCTTACCCATAGGGTGAAGTGTATGCCAGTTTAGTACGTCTCGATTTTCCGCAATGCCCGCGGGCGGAAGACATAGGGAGCGACGACGCTCTCGTTGCCATCATTGTCCACGGCCTTGACTCCAAGGACGACATCGTCGATCGACACGTTTTCGAGCGTGTATTCCTGGACGTTGCCGACGAACACTTCGTGCTCCCAGAACGGCGACGTCGTCGAGCGCATCACCACGGCATAGCCAAGCAGGTCCGGCTCGGCGTTCTCTTTTTTCCACTCGAGTTGCGCGTCATAGCCCGACTTTCCTCGCGTGATCCGCGGCGCCGTCTCGCCCTTGTGCTCGCCTTTCTCGATGACGCGATCCACGTCCGGTGGCAGCGGCGCCAGCGCCAGGCTGGCCGCTGCTGCTGCGTTCAGGCGGGCCACCTTGGTCGCGTATTCGGGCGAGGTGTTTTCGAACGTATCGGTCGCGGTGTGTTGATGGGAGTAGTTCTCGCTCGGCGTCGTCAGGCGCACGGCCGCGAAGCCGTTCTGGTTGAGCGGCGTGTGGTCGCCTCCGCGCATGAACCGATCCGCGCGGAACACACACTCCACCGCTAACGACGGCTCGTACCGCCATCCGATCTCGCGAATGTAGCGGGCCAGCTCGCGCGACGATGAATCCGCCGGCTCCTCGGAAAATACCCGCACGCGCGTGTTGTCCATCTCTCCATTCCCGCGCAGCACGCTGCCGATGATGTCGTTGTTCAGCACGGCGTCGATCTTCGTCCCTTCCTTCCGCGCCTTTTCCGCGAACAACGACGCCCCGATCAACCCCTCCTCTTCGCCGGCGAACGCGATGAACACCAGCGTGTTGTCGAACTGGTGGCTGCTCATCACGCGCGCCAACTCGAGCACGGCCGCCGTCCCGCTGCCGTCGTCGGTGACTCCGGGCGCGAACAACTCCGCCGCCGCGCGGTCGAAATCCAACTCCGGAGGTTTCGTCCCTTTCTTCGGATGCACGACGAGCGAGTCGTAATGCCCCGTGACGAGGATCTGGTGGTCCGGATGCACGGTCCCCGGCAGCGTCGCGATCACGTTCATCAGTTCCGTGTCGCGCGTGATGCGGCCCTGCTTCTTCACCCGATACTTGTCGAAGCGCACATCGAGCCGCGGGCTGTAGCTCTTGAACTGATCGTAGATCCACTGGCGCGCCGCGCCGATCCCCTGGACGGGATCTTGTGTGTCGGACTCGATGTGGCGCGTGCCGAAGCTCTGCAGCTTCCTTTCGGTCGCGGCGATATGATCGGCCGAGACCGCGGCGACTATATCGCGGATGGCCGGATTCACGCTCAGAAGGTCGCCGGCGATGGCGGGCATCGAGGCGACGGCAAGTGTAGATACAGCTAGGGCTAGGTAGCGCGTCATGGGCTGGATCGCATTATGGCGCAAATCGGACCCGCAAAGTTACCGACCCTTGTGCCGCGCGGCCGAAATCCAGTGGTTTACGCGCGGCGGGCCGTCTCCGCGATGGAATGCGCGCACGCGTTCTTCCACATCGAGGTCCGCCATCGTGGCCCGCGCATGCTGCCGGACGTGCTCGGCCCAACTGTCTACCAGAAACGATTCGATGTACCGGCCGGGGGTCGAAGCGTCTTCAAACAGCCCCCAGCTCACCGCCCCGTCCCGCCGCCGGATCCGCTCCAGTCCGGCCATCGCCAAGCGGAAGGCATGGGCGTCATCGTCGTTCACCACGTATTCCACGGTCACCAGGACCGGACCGTCCTGGGGCTTGGGCTCAACGACCACGTTCGGCTCCGGCCAGTGCAGCGACGGGCGCGTGTCGATCGAACCCGACCCGGGCAGCGCCCGCCGCAGCGTCATCGCCAACCCGGCCACGAGCGCAACGCCCGAAGCAGCGAGGGATACCCGCAGCCCGAATCGTTCCGCCACCTCGCCCCAGACTACGCTCCCGATCGCCATCGCCCCCTGGAAGACGAAAATGTACAGGGCCATGCCCCGCGCTCGCACCCACTCCGGCAGCGCCGACTGGGCAGCCGTGTTGAAGTTGGACATGACGGTCATCCACGCCATCCCGCCCGCGAACAGGAACAGGCACACCGCGGCGAACTGGCTCAGCAGCGCCAGGGCGAAGCTTGTGACCCCGAAGAGGCACACACCCACTGCTACCAGCAAGTTCAGCCCGACGCGGTGCCGCAGCCTCGCCAGAAGAAATGCCGCGCACACCGACCCCATTCCCAGACACGCGAGGAGCAAGCCGTAGCCCGTGCTCTCGCTATGCAACTCGGCCCGCGCCACCAGCGGCAGAATGGACCACAAGCAACTCGCTCCGAACACGAAGACGCCCGAACGGAGCAGCACCGTTTGCAGCGGCGGAGCGTAGCGGATGTACCGGAACCCCGCCAGAATCGCCGACACCACGCTGTCGCTCGTCTCGGCGCCCTCCACCGGCTTTCGCTTCCACCAATAGAGGACAATGACGACGCCCACGAACGACACCGCGTTCAGCACAAACGCGATGCCGGGACTCGTTAACCCCACTACCAACCCGCCCAGCGCCGGGCCGGCCGCCCGCGCGACGTTGAACCCCACCGAATTCATTGCGATTGCTCCGGCCAACTCCTCGCGCGGGACTAATTCCGGGACGATCGCCTGCCAGGCCGGAGCGTTCAGCGCCGCCCCCGCCCCCAGCGCGAACGTCCACCACAGCAAACTCCACGGTCCGATCGTTCCGGCGAGGCACATCCAGCCGAGCACGCCCGCCGCCACGAGCATCCACATCTGGGTGAAGATCAGCAGCCGCCGGCGGTCC
>JAJYAR010000023.1 GCA_021779435.1 bacterium | reverse complement strand
GTGACGCAGGTCGCCGTCACCGATCTGGACTGCGAGCCTGGCCTTCGCATCGAGCGCCTCGGCCATGTTGTTTGCCGCAGTCGAGAGCTCGCCGATCTCATCCCTGGCATCCACGTTCACGCGCACGCTGAGATCGCCGATGGCGATCCGGCCGAGGCCATCGACGAGGCTGCGCACCGGTGTGGTGATCATCCGGGTGATGATGACGCCGAGGAGGATCGCGAGACCGACGCAGACGACGCAGCCGACGATCAGGACGTTGGAGGAAGAGGTGAGGGAGGCGACGGCGCCGTCGGCGGCGCCGATGGTTACCGTCGTATTGGAAGTTGCGATCTCCTGGGCGATCGCGAACGCCTCGTCGCCGGCGACGGTGCGCTTCGAGGTGATTTCCTCACGCTGGCGCCAGAGTGTCGCCAGGTTCTCGAGGCCCTTCTTGTACGCGTCGGCGGCTGCGTGAAGGTCGGTGAGCTGCTTGATGTTGGCCTCTTGTTCCGTAAGGGCGCGCGCCTGGTCGAAGTTGGCGAAGATGGGATCGAAGCGCTGGAGAATCTGGGTCATCTGCTGCGGATCGCGTTGCGCGATGGCCCTCCAGACCGAGATGCGGATCAGATTCACGGCCTCCTCACTGTCGTTCACCAACGCGATCTTCTTGGTGCGCGCCTGCAGTTTCGTCTGCGACGTCTGGCCGCCGGCAACGTCGTCGTTGTAGCTCTTCGTCTGATTGTTGATATACGACTCGCTCTCCTTCGTGAACAAGCCGGCGGTGGCTGCCATGTCCTCAACAGCCTTTTGCATCGCCTCGGTCGCGCGGACCCCGTCGTTGGAAAGCTGCTCGTAGGTGGCCAGTTTCTCGGTGGCTCGCTGCACCTGGTTCTGGAGCTCAGTGAGGTTGAACTTGGCGGCGTGCTCGGACGCCAGCTTCAGCGTGTCCTTCAACTTTTGCAGATTGGCCCGGCTGCGCACGAGGAACGTGGCGTCATTGGTGTACGCGTAGCCCCGCGTTTCGAGCATCGTGCGGAGCGTCAGGTGCTGGAGTTCGGCCGCCAGCGCCACGGACCTGACGTTCTGCTCGCTGAGCGTGGTGACCCGCTTCTTCACTCCCAGCATGCTGAAGACGGCGAGTCCGCCGAGGATCAAGGTGATCGCCGCGACGGCGAGGAAGGCGCCGTTCAGCTTGGCACCGAGTTTGAGATTTTTGAACATGGACGTTGCTCCTTCGTTGATTGGGGTAAGCGGGGCGGCTGCGGACACGGAGTCGCCGGACGACGGAGCGCCGCGTGCCATGAGTGGCGGCCCGCGACATGAAGGTCATCTCGGCGGCGGGTCCTCTGCCGCTGAGCGTTCAGCGGGAACAATCGTCGCGGCCTGCTCGCGCTTGATGAGGCGAAACCTGAATCGGCTCAGGGAAATCCCGAGCCGGGCCGGGGTGATTGCCTGTGCGCTCCCGGGGCGGCGGTCCGCGCGAGCGCTCGACCCGGCCTCACAGCCAACGGCGAACGCGGCGCCGGTATTCGGCGTAGTCGTTGCCGAACTTGCTCGAGAGGGCGTCCTCTTCCGGAACGATCTGGAATTCCTGCAAGAACAGGACGAACAGCGGTATGACGACGAAGCCGGCCGCGTTTGACTTCATCACCGCCCAGGCGGACAGCATCAGGACGAGGCCGAGATACATGGGATTTCGCGTCACACGGTACACGCCCGTGGTGACCAGCGAGGTGGTGTTTTCCGGATGCTCGGGGCGGATGGTCGTTCTGACCTGGAAGAACCGGCCTATGCCAGCGGCTGAGACCGCGATTCCCAAGCCGGCAAGAACCGACGCGATGGCTGGCCGGCCGCGAAGATCGAAGTGCAACCCCGGAAACGCCCGGCTCAACGCCCAGATTGCGGCGGCGGCAACAAGCGCCACCAACGGGGGCGGAATTTTCAGCCGGAGATGGCGCATCCCCCGGTTGTGGTTGCGCAAGTCACGATTGCAAGCACGGCTGTCAATGCGACCGCAGCAGGGAGGTTTCCGCCTGCAGCCAGTTGTCGAGTGCGCGGTTCTCCGGTCGGCCCTCGCTCTCCCAGATCGCGTAGGCGCAGTGCCGGAGTATTTCGCGCGCGGCTGGGTCGTCCGGGGTAAGCCCTTCGAGGTTCATGTTCGGCGTGGGAGTCACGCCGGTGGCTGTCATTGCATGGGGATCTTCCGTGACCGTGCTCATCCGGTACCATCGCACCGCGCCACCGAGAC
Source organism: bacterium (assembly GCA_021779435.1). Next base: position 12,397 of record JAJYAR010000023.1, on the reverse strand, counting down.
CACAAGGGAGGCGGTACCCGGCTCTCGAAGCCAGTGCCCGCTTCGGGATTACGGCACAAAAAACCGGGGGCGCACCCCCGGTCGGTTCGGACGGGGCGCCGCAGGGACGGCGCCCTTCGAGGACGGACTACTTCTTCTTGCGATCCGCGTAGCCGTTCGGGTTCGCCTGGTGCCACTTCCATGCGGTGGCGACGATCGACTCGATGTCCGGGAACTTCACCTTCCAGCCGAGTTCCTTCTGCGCCTTGGTGGAGTCGGCGAACAAGGCCGGCGGATCGCCGGGACGGCGGGGGCCCTCGACGACATTGACCTTCCTGCCGGTGATCTTCTCGACGGCGCGGATGACTTCGCGGTTCGAGGTCGGTTTGCCGGTGCCGAGGTTGTAGAACAACTGCGAGCCCGGCTTCCCGAGCTTGTCGAACACGGCGATATGCGCGCGGCTGAGGTCGTCGACGTGGACGTAGTCGCGAAGGCAGGTGCCGTCGGGAGTCGGGTAGTCGGTCCCGAAGAGATCGAGCTGAGGCCGCTTGCCGACGGCGACGTCGATGGTGACGGGGATGAGGTGCGTCTCGGGGTCGTGGTCCTCGCCGATCCGGCCGTCTTCGGAGGCGCCGGCCGCATTGAAGTAGCGGAACGCCGCGAAGCTGAGACCGTTGGCGTGGGCGAGGGCCTTCAACGCGTTTTCGACGTCGAGCTTCGTCTGGCCGTAGGGGTTGATCGGCGCCTGCGGGAGGTTCTCGTGGATTGGCAGCGTCGCCGGAATCCCGAACGTCGCGCACGTCGAGGAGAACACGAACTTCTTCACGCCCGACTCGAGCATCGCGTTGAGCAGATGGAGCGTCGCGACGGAGTTGTTGAAGTAGTACTTCATCGGCGCCGTGACCGATTCGCCGACGTAGCAATACGCGGCGAAGTGCATGACGATCTCGATGTTCTCCTCCTTGAGAACCCGTTTCACGAACGCCTCGTCGCCGAGATTGCCTTCATGGAGCTTCACTCCCGGGGCAATGGCAGCGCGATGGCCGTACACGAAATTGTCGAGCACCACGGGAGTATGCCCGGCGGCGACGAGTTGGCGGACGCAATGGCTGCCGATGTAGCCGGCACCTCCGACGACGAGGACTTTCATAAAAGGGAAATAGGAAGAGGGAAGTGAGGCGGAGCGCAAAGCGGAAAATCGCCGCGTGGCACCCGTAAGTGGCTGCGATCGCAGGCTCGGTGAGGGATTCTCCGGCGATCCTTACCGGAAGATTGCATTCGGCGCGCAGTCGGTTACCGACTTCACGTTTCACCTGAATGAAGCCCGCGCGCATCGTCATCACGGGGGTCGGACTCACGGCTCCCAACGGCAACACCCTCACTGAATTCCGCCAGAGTCTTCTCAACGGCCGTGCGGGAATCGAGCGCGTCGAGATCCGGTACATGGGCCAGCAACTCGCCGGCGTCTGTCACTACGACCCGCTCAAGTACCAGAAGAAGAAGGAAGTCCGGGTGGGTACGCGCGCCGGCAGCATCTCCATCTATTGTGCCCGGGAGGCTCTGGCCGACAGCGGTGTCGCCTTCGACACTCTCCCGAAGGACCGCGTCGGCATCTACATCGGGTGCACGGAGCACGGCAACGTCGAGACGGAGAACGAGATCCACGCGATCTCGAAGTACAATTACGACACGAAGTACTGGTCGCACTACCACAACCCTCGCACGGTCGCCAACAACCCGGCCGGCGAGGCGTCGCTGAATCTCGGCGTCACCGGCCCGGCGTACACCATCGGAGCGGCCTGCGCGGCGGGTAACCTCGGTCTCATCCACGCCACGCAGATGCTGCGGCTCGGCGAGGTCGACTTCGCGATCTGCGGCGGTGTCAGTGAAAGCATCCACACGTTTGGCATCTTCGCGGGCTTCAAGTCGCAGAACGCGCTCGCGATGCATGAGGACCCGCACAAGGCCTCGCGGCCCTTCGACCTGGCGCGCAACGGCATCGTGATTTCCGAGGGCGGCTGTCTCTACACGCTCGAGCGGCTCGAGGACGCCCAGGCTCGCGGTGCGAAGATCTACGCCGAGATCGCCGGTTATCATGTGAACAGCGACGCGAGCGACTACGTGCTTCCGAACCCGGTGAGGCAGACCGAGTGCATCCGCGCGGCGATCTCGCGCGCCGGCATGACGCCCGGTGACATCCACATCGTGAACACTCACGCCACGGCGACGCCGCTCGGCGACATCCAGGAGGCCGAGGGCATCCGCACGGTTTTTGGAGAAGGCTGCCCCGACACGTACATCAACAACACCAAGAGCTTCATCGGGCATGCCATGGGGGCCGCCGGCGCGCTTGAACTCGCGGGCAACCTGCCGTCCTTCGACGACCTGACGGTTCATCCCACGATCAACGTCGACAACCTCGACCCGAAATGCGCCCTGCCGGGTCTGGTTCTCAATCAGCCGCGCAAGGTTGCGCGCGTCGATACGATCCTCAACAACTCGTTCGGCATGCTGGGGATAAATTCCACATTGATTGTTAAGCGGTTTGTCGCCTAATCCTGCCCCTCGCGACTATGACAAAAGACGAATGCAAGAAGGTGGTGCTCGAGATCATTGCGGACATCGCGCCCGATGAGGACCTGAGCAACGTCAAACCCGACGTCCGCCTCCGTGACCAGCTTCAGCTCGATAGCATGGACTTCCTCGACATCGTCATGGAGCTCCGCAAGCGCTACGGCATCGAGGTGCCGGAGAAGGAGTACATGCAGCTCGCGTCCCTCGACAGCTGCGCCGAGTACCTCACTCCGAAGCTGAACGCGCAGAAGGCGGCCAAATAATCCGATCCGCACGCGCCGCGTGATTTTCACGGGCCGTGCGCTGACGTCCGGCACGATACCGCCGCGGCCGGGCTGTCTTCTCGAATCGTCACGGCCGCATGAATACCGCCACCCATTACGATGTGATCGTCATCGGGGCGGGGATGTCCGGACTGGCGGCCGGCATCCGGCTGGCCCATTTTGGCAGGAAGGTCTGCATTTTCGAGCGGCACAACGCCGTCGGCGGGCTCAACGGGTTTTATTCGATCGCAGGCCGGAAGTATGACGTCGGGCTGCATGCGATGACGAATTTTGTGCGCGCCGGCGTGAAGGGCACGCCGCTCACGAAGCTGCTCCGGCAGCTCCGGATCGACCGCGACGAATTTGCGTTGTGCGAGCAGAAGCAGTCTCGCGTTGCGTTCGGCCCGCGCGGCGAGACCTCGCTGCGCTTCACGAATGACTTCGCGGTGCTCGAGGCGGAGGTGGCGGCGAAATTCCCCGGACAGGGCGACGGCTTTCGCGCGCTCGTCGCCGAGTTGATGGCTCTGGATGAGACGGCGCTCGACGCAAAAACGGTCCCGGCCCGCTCCCAGGTGCGCCGGCACATCACGGATCCGCTGCTGGAGAACATGCTTTTCTGCCCGCTGATGTACTACGGGAGTCCGACGGAGCGGGACATGGACTACCGGCAGTTCGCAATCATGTTCAAGGCGGTGTTTCTCGAAGGCTTTGCCCGGCCGTTCGACGGCGTGCGCGTGATCCTTCGTGTACTGCTCGAAAAGTACCGCGAAGCCGGCGGCGAGCGTCGGATGAAATGCGGTGTGAGCCGGATACTCGTACGCGACGGACGGGCCGTCGGCGTGGTGCTCGACTCCGGCGAGGAAATCACCGCCGACCAGATCATCTCGTCGATCGGTATTGATGAAACGGAAGCGCTGGTGGAAAAGGCTGAAAGACTGAAGGCGGATGGGCTGAAAGGGACCGATCCCGTGGCTGCGAGCGCCAGCGAGTGGTCCGATCCTGTGGCGGAGCCTGTCCGCCGTAGGCTCGCCGAAGGCGGAAGCGTGAGCGAGCCGAGTTCGGAGTCGAAGGTTGAGAGTCGGACGTCGGCGGGGTTGGGAGACGCAGCCCTGCAACGGAGCCACCGTCTTTCTTACGTTGAAACCATCGCGGTTCTCGCATGCCAGCCGGCGGAGCTGGGGTGGGGCGACGACACGATCATCTTTTTCAACGACTCACCGCGGTTCGACTACGCGCGACCGGAAGCACCGGTGGACACGCGGAGTGGCGTCGTCTGCATTCCAAACAATTTCGAATACGGGCCGGGACGACACCTGCCGGAAGGACTGTTCCGAGTGACATGCCTCGCGAACTTCAGCCATTGGGCGAGCCTGCCTGAGGACATTTATCGCGCGGAGAAGGCGAAGTGGTTCGCCAAGGTCCAGGCGAGCGGACGTCGTTTTCTGCCGCCGGTGGATGACGCGAGGCTCGCCGCCGCGACCGTTGCGACGGACATGTTCACGCCTCGAACCGTGACGAAGTTCACGGGGCACCGTGAAGGCGCGATCTACGGTTCACCCGAGAAGCGGCGCCTCGGCACCACGACACTTCCGAACGTCCATCTCTGCGGCACCGACCAAGGTTTCCTCGGAATCGTCGGCGCGATGCTCAGCGGGATCTCCATGGCAAACCTGCACGTGCTGCAGAAATAGTCTGAAGTCTGAAAGGCTGGGCCCGTTGTCTTGAGGTGGAACCCGCTGTCCCCAGCGGGTTCGTCTGGAGGGCGCACAGAAGAGCGCGCTCCACCGTGGAAAGTTCCAAGTAGCAGGTTCCACGCACCAATTGCGTTTCCGTGGCTGCGCCAGCGAGTGGCGCGCTTGGGCACCGCCGACGGCCCGCCCGCACGCCAACAGCGGGCCAGCGGCCCGCGCTCCCCCGGCTAAGCACTCCGCATTCGGAAATCCGCACTCCGCAATCCGCACTCCGCAATCCGAAATCCGCAATCAACTGATCTGCTCGATCTCCACTTTCACGGGCTTTCCCGGCATGCAGTCCGCCTTCAGCATCACGAATTTGTCCCGGTACTTGTCGTAGATCGGCCAGAGCGCGTTGCGGTCGGTGTCGGGGATCGGAAGCTTGTCGATCTCGGCGCGCGAGTAGAACGCGAACTTTCCCTCGCTGATGTCAGGCGGAAGCTTCGTCAGCGGGCGCTTGCAGCGGAAGAGGAAGATGAGCCAGTGGGATTGTCCTTCGTACGCCTTTTCAGCGATGGCGCCGAACATGTGGAGGTCCTCGGGCTTGATGACGAACCCGGTCTCCTCGAACGTCTCGCGAACCGCGCATTCGAACGGCGACTCGCCGATACCCATCTCGAGTTTGCCACCGATCGGGCTCCAGATGCCGAGATTCGGCGGCTTGGCGCGGAGCAGCATCAGATGGTCGCCCGCTGGATTTTCGAGAAACACGAGAACGGCAATTTTGTAGGAAAGGCTGGATGTCGCGCTGGAACTCACGGCGCGAGCGTCGAGGGCGACCTGTGTAGGAGCAAATTTATTTGCGGGGGCGTGGGGCGTGGCGGTGTTCGGATGGCGAAAGAATTCGCTCCTGCAGATCGCGTCACCCCATCCCTGCCGGTCGAAACTCGAGAATCCAAACCCACCTTGCCGAGCCCGGCCCAGGCATGCGTCGCGTGACAGGAGTAGAAGCTTCTGGCGCCGCGCCGTCGGTCCGAAAATCGAGGCCCACGGCCACGAATCCTGACACGGCCCTTGTGACGTGCGGCGTCCGTCGTTTAGCTGTGGGCATGTCCAAATGGCTGCTCATCGACGGATTCAATCTGGCGTACCGGTGCTTCCACGCATTGCCCGAGCTGACGTCCTCAAAAGGCCACCCGACCGGTGCGCTGCATGGGTGGGTGAAGTCGATCTGGAAGCTCATCGATCAGGAACAGCCGGATGCGACGCTGGTTTTCTTTGACCTTGGCGAGTCCGAGGCGCGGATGGCGATCCACGCCGAGTACAAGGCGCAGCGGAAGCCGATGCCCGATCCGCTGAGGCAGCAGATAGATCCGATCAAGGCGCTGACGCGTGCGATGGGCCTGGCTGGGATCGAGCAGCAGGGCGTCGAAAGCGATGACCTCCTGGCAGCAGAAGCCGTGTCACTGGCGAGAGCCGGGCATCGGGTGGTGATTGTCAGCAGCGACAAGGATTTTGCGCAGATCGTCGATGAGCGGATCACGATCATGCTTCCGCCGCCCTCGGCGAATCCGAAGCTGGGCTGGCGGCTGCTGGATGCTGCGGGCGTGCAGGAAAAATTCGGGGTACCGCCGTCACAGATCGCCCACTACCTGGCGCTCGTCGGCGACACGTCGGACAATATTCCCGGGCTCGATGGCGTCGGGCCGAAGACGGCGGCGAAGTGGCTTGCGGAGTGCGGGGGCAGCGTCGAGTGCGTGCTGGCGAAGGCGGCCGAGCTCAAGCCGGAGCGTTTCCGCGAGACCGTGGCCGCGAATGCCGATCGGCTGCGGCTCAACTTGAAGCTGACCACCCTCGATTTGAACCTGCCGCCGGTCACGCCCGAATGGCGTACGCCGAATCCAGAGGAGTTGTACCGCCTGCTGGACCTGTACGAGATGCGCAGCTCCGGAGCGGAAGCGCGAAAACGTTACGGTGTCGCACCCTCCGCCGCCGCACGGATTCCGACCGAACAGCAGACAGAGCTGTTCTGATTGCGGAATGCGGACTGCCTGAAGCTGGAACAAACGCGGCTCTGCTGACCGGGTCATCGATCTGAGTCCGCCCGTGCAGGTCGGGGCTGGGGTTCGGCCGGGAGCGCGGCTCTGACGATCCGCAATCGATAATCCTCGGTGCGCAGTGAGCGCGCGGGAAACCGCGCGCTACCGTCCTTCGTTCGAGACGCCGCGGGGGTCGAAGATGTAACCGATGCCGTGAACGGTGCGGAACGCGTCGAGGTTGAGTCCGTGCGCGCTGAAAAGATCGCGTACCTTGACGATGTACTGGTCGAGCGAGCGGCTGCGCACGTCGGCGTGGATGCCCCACACGGAATGGATGAGCGCCTTGCGCGTGATCACCTGGCCGGGATGCGAATTCAGGTACGCGAGGATCCCCAGCTCCTTCCGACCAAGCTTCTGGGTGGCGCCGTCCGGGAAGCTGATCTCGAGCCGCTCCGGTGTGACGCGCGCGCCGCAAAAATCGAACGGCTCGTCGGTAAGACGGACATTCTTCGTTACGTTCAGGTCGGCCTTTGCCTCGGTGCGCCGCAGCACCGCGCGGATCCGCGCGATCAGTTCGGCATAGCTGAAAGGCTTCGTGATGTAATCGTCGCCGCCGACCTCGAGCCCGCGGACCTTCGTCGTTTCCTCGACGTTGCCCGTGAGGAAGATGATCGGCACCGAAATGTCAGCGGCCTTCAACTCCTCAAGCAGGGAGAAGCCGGATTGATCCGGAAGATTGATGTCGAGGAGAACGAGATTCGCAAAATTCCGCTGGAGGAATTTGAGCGCGTGCACGCCACGATTGCAGACCTGCGTGTGCATGCCGGCCTTTTCGAGGTGCACGGCGATGAGCGACGCGAGCTCTGCCTCGTCCTCGACGATTACGATAAGCGGCTTTGCCTCGATTCGGGCGGGTGAAGTGATCGGCATACAAGCTGCACAGCTTGTTTGGGGTTGCAGACACTTATTGTCAATACGGGTGGCCCCGTGTTTGTGCAGCCACTGCCGAACATCCGGCTCATAAAAGTGCTTGAAGGAGGCTTTGCGGACGTGTGGCGTTCACCTTGTGTCCGAAACAAGACCACTCCTGATGCTCGGGTTGCCAAAGGGCAGCCTCGAGGAATCCACCAAGAACCTGTTCGCGAAAGCGGGCTGGAAGATCACGACCAGCTCGCGGAGTTACCGCCCCACCATCGACGATCCTGAACTCGATGGCCGCTTCATCCGCGCGCAGGAAGTAAGCCGTTACGTGGAGCATGGGTTCTTCGACTGCGGCCTCACCGGGCAGGATTGGATCCAGGAGAACGAGTCGGACGTCGTCGATGTCTGCGATCTGATCTACAGCAAGGTCTCCGCGCAGAAGTCCCGTTGGGTGCTGTGCGTTCCGGAGGCATCGTCGATCAAGTCGGCCGCCGATCTCGCCGGGAAGCGCATCGCGACCGAACTCGTGAACACCACGAAGCGCTACTTCGAGCAGAAGGGCGTGAAGGTGACCGTTGAGTTCTCCTGGGGTGCCACCGAGGTGAAAGTCCCGGATCTTGTCGACGCCATCGTTGACATCACGGAGACCGGAAGTTCGCTCCGCGCGAACAAGCTCCGGATCGTGGACACCCTTCTCGAGACCAACACCAAGCTCATCGCGAACAAGGCCAGCTGGGCCAATCCGGCGAAGAGGAAGAAGATCGAGACGATCGCGCTGCTGCTGAAGGGCGCCCTCGAAGCCGGCGCGAAGGTCGGTCTGAAGATGAATGCGCCGAAGAAATCCCTCGACGCGATCATCAAGACGATCCCCGCGCTGCGCAATCCCACCGTTTCGCCGCTGTCCCTGGAAAGCTGGGTCGCGCTCGAGACGATCATCGACGAGAACGTCGTCCGCGAGATCATCCCGCAGCTGAAAGCCCTCGGTGCCGAAGGCATCGTCGAGTATCCGCTGAACAAGGTGGTGTACTGATTTTCGATTTTTGATTCTCGATTTTCGATTTGGGCGCGCCGGCGACGGCGCGCCTTTTTCGTCGATGCGGTTTGGTGTAGCCGGCCTCCGCAGAGGCCGGGGATTGGGGATGCCGGATTCACGGGCGGGACGCCCGTGCCACGACCGAACCTAGACACCGGGGTCTGCGGACCCCAGCTACAACGACCGAACCGAGGCACACGGGCGGGACGCCCGTGCCACGACCGAACCGCCTGCCGGCATTAGCGCGAGAGGGCGCCATGCGGGTTGCGATTATTCCGCAATCCGCAATCCTCACTCCGCAATGCCCACCCTCGGACTCCTCCAGCACGCGTGCTCGCCTGATACCGGCGCCAACCTGAAGAAGGCCCTCGCTCTCGCTGAGGAGGCGGTGGCTCGCGGCGCGACGATCATCTGCACCCAGGAGCTCTTCCGATCGCAGTATTTTTGCCAGGCGGAGAATATCACCTACTTCGACCTGGCGGAGCCGATTCCGGGGCCGACCACCCGGGCGTTTGCTGAATTCGCGAAGCGACATGGCGTGGTGGTTGTCACGTCGGTGTTCGAGAAACGTGCGGCCGGGCTCTACCACAACACCGCGGTCGTGATCGATGCCGACGGGTCAATCCTGGGAATCTACCGGAAAATGCACATCCCGGACGACCCATTGTACTACGAGAAGTACTATTTCACGCCCGGCGACACGGGTTTCCGCGCCTGGAAAACGAAGCACGGGAACATCGGCGTGCTGGTGTGCTGGGATCAATGGTATCCGGAAGGCGCGCGGCTGACCGCGATGCAGGGTGCCGACATCATTTTCTATCCGACGGCGATCGGCTGGCATCCGCGCGAGAAGGCCGAGGTCGGCGCAGTCCAGCATGACGCGTGGGAGACGATCCAGCGCAGCCACGGGATCGCCAACGGTTGCTTTGTGGCGGCTATCAACCGGGTGGGGCATGAACGGCCGGAAGGTGGGGATGGCATCGAGTTCTGGGGGCAGAGCTTCGTTGCCGGGACGAATGGCGAAGTGCTTGCGAAGGCGAGCGTCGATCGCGAGGAGGTCCTCGTGGTCCCGATCGAGACCGCCCGGATCGATGCGACACGGAGGTATTGGCCGTTTCTTCGAGACCGGCGGATCGATGCGTACGCTAATCTGACCAAACGGTTTATCGATTAACGAGTCACCTGAGGAGATTCGTTTTGCATTCGATCTTTCAGTTCGCGGAACTGAAGGGAGACCGACGTGGCCAACGCACATCCAAAGAAGAAGCCGATCATCGCTCCCAAGGCTCAGGGAATCCCCGCCTTGGAAGGGTTTCGGATGCCCGCGGAATGGGAGCCCCAGGAAGCAGTCTGGCTCTCCTGGCCTCATCGTCGCGCGACATGGCCGGGGCAGTTCAGGCCAGTCCCGATGGCGTTTGCGAAGTTCGTGGCAGCGCTAAGCCGGTTTGAAAACGTTCGCATCAACGCCGCGTCCAGGCTGCAGGCGGCGGCAAAGCGCCTGTGCGGCGAGGCCGGTGCCGACCTGTCGCGCGTGGCTTTCCATGATCACCCGACAGACGATGCCTGGTGTCGGGACCACGGCCCGATTTTCGTCCGAAATGACTCGACGGGCGAAGTGGCGCTAACCGACTGGGCGTTTAACGCGTGGGGCGGAAAGTACTCCGCCTTCGACCAGGACAACGCCATCCCCGTCCTGATCGCACAGGCGCTGGGCCTTCGCCGGTTCGAATCCGACATGGTCCTCGAAGGCGGTTCCATCGACGTAAATGGCCGCGGAGTGCTGCTGACGAGCGAACAGTGCCTGCTGAATCCCAATCGGAATCCGGGCCTGGCGAAGCCGGAGATCGAGAAGAACCTTCGCGACTACCTGGGCGTTTCGACCGTGCTCTGGGTTGGCGACGGCATTGCCGGTGACGACACCGATGGACACATCGACGACATGACACGGTTCTTTGCGGAGGACGCGCTGCTTGCCTCGGTGGAGTCGGATGCGCGTGACGCGAACCATGCGATCCTGAAGGAAAATCTGGAGCGCGTGCGGAGTTTCCGCACGCCGGCTGGCGGCAGGTTCAGGATTGTCGAGCTGCCGATGCCGGGCCCCGTCTTGTTCCAACGGCAGCGCGTGCCCGCGAGCTATGCCAATTTCCTGATAGTCAACGGAGCCGTGCTGGTTCCTACCTTCCGCCAGGAAAAACGCGACGCGGAGGCATGCGCCATCATCGGATCATGCTTTCCGGGACGCGAAATCGTGCCCGTCGATTGCTATCATCTGATCTGGGGCTTGGGCACGCTGCACTGTTTGTCGCAGCAGCAGCCCGCCTCCGGCAACGCTCGTTTTGTCACCCAATAGGTGACAACGTATCCAGTGCTCACGAGGAAGCGTTTGGATACATTGTCACCTAATGGGTGACAATTTGCAGCGGCCCTGGGATCGATGCGGCGGGGCCGGCGGGGGGATTCGAAGGCTTGCGCCGTGTGGCAACGCTTGGCATGGCAGAGACGATGAAGTCCACGCGCCTCGTTGTCCTGCTGGTCGCCGCCACCTTTGCATTTGCCGGCTGTGAGTCGCTCTCGGACGCGTCCGCGAGTGTTCGCGAAAAGATCGCCGCCCGTGACCAGCCGAGGGTGAAGACGTTCAGTGCGCCGAGCCGCGAAACCTACGACGCAGTGCGACAGGCCGCTGCCAAGATGGGATACCGGTATGTCCGCGGAGGTCCCGCGCAGGGGCAGTTCGAGGGCGTGAGCGAAGTCGGCGCTGGCGACCTGAGCGGCAGCTCACGCCAGACCAGTGTGAAAGTCCGGCTGCATGCGACGCTGGATGGCACTGGCACCGATGCGAGCGTCCGGTTTACCGAGATCATCGAGAGCGATTCCAGCAACCGCATGGGGATGGCCACGGAAAACACGATGCGCGATACCCCGCTCTACGAGGTGTTCTTCCGGAATGTCCAGCAGGCACTGGATGCAAGGCCGACAGCCAAACCGGTCCAACCGGCCGCAAAATAGACAAGGTATTTATATTCAGCTGATTGCGTCCATCCAGGGATTCGCTGGCCGGAGACCTCGGGCGTTCGGCGGCGACCTCGTTCGGCGCGGGGGCTGCAACTAGTCTGAAATTAGCCTTGCGGGTGCTCCCGGGGCGGGAGACCGTGACCGTTCGCGGTTGTTAGTCGGTAAGGCTGGCGTTCTGCCGCGATGCTCCCGCCAGCCTCCAACGTCAGTAAAACCTCAACCAATCCGGTCGCGCTTCACGGCGCGGTCGACCCGTCGGTTGGACGTCTCAGGAGCGGGCGCACGGCCGGCGTATTCGTTATATGAGTTCAGTCATGCAAGAGCTGCTCGCTCAATCGTCCTTCGACAAGTTGAAGGAAGGCGCGATTGTCCCGGGCGTTATCACCGAAATCCGCCAGAACGAAGTTGTCGTCGATATCGGCGGCAAATCGGAAGGTGTCATCCCCGCCAACGAGTTCATCGATATTGGCGAACTTCAGATCGGTTCCACCATCGAAGTGATGGTTGAGAAACTCGAGGACAAGAGCGGCGCCCCCGTTCTCTCCTTCGACAAGGCCGAGCAGAAGAAGAACTGGGATAACATTCTCACCAAGTTTCCCGAGGGCTCCGTCGCCACGGGCCGCGTCAAGGCGAAGGTCAAGGGTGGCCTCATCATCTCGATCGGCGTCGACGCGTTCATGCCGGCGTCGCACATCGACATCCAGCCCCCGAAGAACCTCGATCAGTACGTCGGCCAGACCTACGACTTCAAGGTTCTCAAGATCAACCTCGAGCGGAAGAACATCGTCCTTTCCCGCCGCGAGCTCATCGAGCAGCAGCGCTCGGAAAAGCGCCGCAACCTCCTCGACTCGATCCAGCCCGGCCAGATCCGCAAGGGCGTCGTCAAGAACATCACCGATTTCG
>JAJYAR010000385.1 GCA_021779435.1 bacterium | reverse complement strand
CACAAGGCGCCCGGGGCTTTGTCCTGGGAGAGGTTCTCGTCGTGCTGGTCGTCTCGTCGATCGTCGTGGCAATGCTGGTGTCCGCATTGATTGCGTTGGTCCGCACGATGCAGCCGCAGAGCGTGGTCGTGGCCGGCGAGTCGCTTCCCATCGCCCCGACGTTCGGCTCCTTCCCGTCGGCGGTCCGGCTGCACCAGACGCTCACCGACCGGATCTCGTCGGCAACCGCCGTTTACGTGCTCGGCGGGCGTCACCTGTCCATCCCGGCCGATTCAGCCGACGCTCTCGTGCGGCCTCTTCGATGCCGGAGTCTCCCGGCAATTGCGGGGTTTGCGGCCGGGCTTCCGCTCGACGCGCGGTCCTTTTACGAAGCCTACGCCGCATCGCTGGGCGAGCAGGAGCCGGCTGCATCCCCGGAGGACTACACCCTCATTGTGGTTGGGCCGCGCGGCACGGAACTCGCGGTCACCTGCCTCGCTCAGGTGCGACGGTCGGAGGTCGTGGTGAACGATGGGGGACCAGCCTCGGCCCGGTATGCCGTCCGGCAGGTGATGCTGTGGGATGCCGAAGCCGGCGCCCAGCGGTACGCGTTCGCGGAGCGGACGACGTCGCCGGGCGGCCCGTTCATAGGCGCGGTGCACACGTGGATCAGATACCAGTTGAATGGCGCAAAGGAGGAGGGCCCCGCGTGCGTCGTGTTTCCCGATCCCTGGGTCTTCGCCGGGACGGTGGGCCGACCTGACGATATCCCGGCATTCTCGCGCTTCAGCTACTTCCTGGCGGTGTCACCATGAACGCCTCTCATCGCGTCGCCGCCAGCTCCCGTTCCGCCTCCGGCTACATTCTGGTACTCTTCGTGGTCCTCCTCGCGTTCGTCAGCGTGCTGGCCTCGATGCAGGTCCTCGTTCTTGCCAGCGTCGCAACCACCTCGCGCGCCTACGACGCCTACGAGCAGGGCGCCACCGAGCTCGTCCGGCTGGAGCATGCCGTCGCGGAAAGCGTCCTTGCCCAGCGTCAGATCGCGGTCGCAACCCCTACGCGCTCCTTGACGGACGAACTCGGCGCCAGGCTTGCCGAGCTCTCGCCCGACGGCGCGCCCCTGGCCCTCGAACAGGGTCCCGCCTCCTTGCCGCAGGTGATTTCCTTTCCCGACCCCGGAGCGCTGCCGGATGCATTGAGCCCGATTTCGCAGGAGCTGCGTCCGTTTCTCACCCCCGAACTCGGGGCCCTTTGCGGCCCGGACGCGGCCGAATACCCCGAGCTTCGCTTCGTTTTCACAAGCCAGCGGGTCGTACTCGACACGACGCGAACGTATCGCTCCGCCGTTGCGGCGCGGCTGATTGCCGTCCCACTCACGCGGCACGCCATCGCCGCGTACGACCTGCCTTCCGAAATCGGAGCGGCGGCGCACGTGCCAGTCACGGGGCCCGCTTCAGAGCTTCCGGCGGGATTGGCGCCGGGACGCGACGCCGCGTTCGTCTCCGATCTGCAGTCCGAACCCGGCGTGCTGCCGTACCATTTTCGTCACCGGGCCACGCTTGCAGCGGCATACCAGTATCTCTTCTCGCAGCCCTTTCTGGACCGCACCGCCGAGTACGCGGGGATCACGCACGTCCACCAAATCGGCAGTCAGACGCCGACGGCCACCGTCGCCGGCATGACGACGGCGGGCACCACGACCCAGTGGGACCTGGGCCTCGCCTGCATCGGCACGTTTGGAACGGTAACCGACACCAAAGACGCCGTCGTGGTGTATGCTGAAACGGCTGGACGGACGCTGCGCCTCCGCGACTCGGGTGCAGGAAACGCGTTGCCGGCCTTGCTGGTGCTCGCTGTCGGGCCGCCCGATCCTTCGCAGGGACCGCTCACTCTCGATCTCTCGACGATCACACGGCCGGTCGTCGTCATCGGGTACAACGTTCGCGTGAGCGCACCGTCAGGGACCGCGGTGAACGGCGCGCTCTTCCTCGATCCGGCAAGCTCGATCGCGCCGGGCACCGTCCTCACGGCAGGCCACCTGTCGTATTGGGCAGGGACGACCGGCATCCCGCGCAACGCAGTAAACATCGGATCGCTGCCGGCCGCGGCCCGGCTCATCGCTCCGCGCGTCGTGTACGTCGCAACGCGCGCCACCCGGCTATGAAACAGCGAGGGTTCACCGTCCTCGAGTTCCTGCTTGGCGTCATCCTTGTCGGCGTCGTTGCCGGGCCCATTCTCGTGTTCGCGGCGCGCGTGCAGATTCTCAACGCCAGCATCGGGCAGCAGGCGCGGCGTGAGGCGTGGCGGTCCTTCAACGACCGGGCCGTCGCGGCAGGCGTCGATCCCGCACTCGCGCCCGTCTTCTCGTCAGCAGCCAATCCCGCCGTGCCCAACGTGGCCCGCATCGAGACCTCCCGGGCGGCCGTCACAGCCCTCCCAGGGCTCCCACTCGTCGTGCCGCTCCGGGTTGTCCGTGCCACCGCAACGATTGCCGAACCGCGGCTGTCCGCCGCCGGTTACCAGCTCGGCGCGGGGACGGCGCTGCCACCGCGGTCCAATCCCGCCGCTCCCCTCGAGCCGATCGTGATGCCACGACCGGTGGTTGCGCCCGCGGACGGCAGCGTCGTCCCGGCGGTTTCGCTCAAGCCAGCGGCCGGTGGCGCGCCCTATTCGCTCACGGTCACGGCGACGTCCACGCCCGGCACGGACGTGTCACTCTCGTTCGACCAGCCGTACGGGACCGCCCGGGGCTCAGGCTCGGCGAAACGTGACGTGACTGCCGTCGACCTCCTAGCGGCGGTGAGGGGAACCGCTTGGACGGAATATCCCGGCCGCGAGGAGCGGGGTGATCGCGCCGTCCAGCTCGGTGACGGCCGCACGCGTTGGAGGGTGAAGACTCAGGACGGCCGACTGCAGATCTATGAACCGAGTGCCAGGGAGCGGTTCGCCTACAGGATCGGCCTCGGTGCGCCGGTGCTTTCCCGCGCCGGCGTTGAGCATGCACCGGGTGCGATGCTCGCGTTCGACTACGCCGCGTACACGGCGGTCCGCCAGGGCGAGACCCGGCTGGCAATCGATTTCCCCGCCGCGGTCAGATGCGTCTTTGGCAACGTCTGGCCCGGGCAATCGATCGGCTTTCAGTGGACCTTCGGAACGGCCGCGGGCCCGTTCTCAGGCGACCTCGGCCCTTTCTTTCGCGAGGACGTCATGGGTCTCTGGGCCGACACCCTGACCATCGCCGCCCAACCGGTGCTCCCGGAAGGGGCTGTCGCCGAGAACGCCTCGTGGACCCTCACGCGGCTCAAGACCCCGCTCGGCGTTCCCGAACTCACCAGCACGGCCGACAACACCGGCTTCTTCCAGCCGGGCCAGATGGTCTTTTCGGCCCCGGCCGGCCCCGGGGGAACCCGCTTTGGCCGGCTGTCCTTCCAGAATGGCACCAATCTCAGCACCGGCCCCACGCTGACGCTGCCCGTGACACCCTGACATGAGCGCTTTCCCCATCCTCGAGTTGCTGCAGCACATCACGGTCC
>JAJYAR010000384.1 GCA_021779435.1 bacterium | reverse complement strand
TGTCCTGCCACTCCTCATCGACGCCACCCCCGATGAGCGGCGGCTCATTCTCGGAATCGCGGAGAAGGTCGGCACCGTCGGTCCGGTCGCCGACCTGCTGCTCGCAGCCGGCCTCTTCCCCGCAGCCGAAAACCGGCAGCTCGAGGCCATGGTCGCCTCCTTCGGCCCCCGGGCGATTGCGACCGTCATGCACGTGCTGCGGGATCCGGCCGCGTCGTCGCGCTCGCGTATCCTCGCCGCCCGCACGCTGGCCCGGATGGCCCGTCCCCAGCTCGACCTGATCTCGGGCGAGCTGATGGAATCCGAGCTGCAGCGCGCGCAGGATTCCGCCGCCGCCGGCGTCGCGCTCGCCGCGGCGCCCGGAGAGTCCGAGAGAGACGGAATCGCCGTGCTGCGACGCCTCTACAGCGACTCCGCCGCCGACAGCCTCGATTTTGCCGTGCAGCTGCTCGGCCTCACCGGACGGCTCCAGGATGTGGACCTGATCCGTGCGTCTCTCACGTCGAACAACGCCAGGGACCGCGCAAACGCCATCGAGGCACTGGAGCAGAGCTGCTCGCACGCGCTTTTCCTCCAGTTCCAGCCACTCCTCGCGGCGGACAGCCCCGGCAGCGGCAACCTGGCCGGCCCCGCGTTTCCCAGACGCTCACGCGAGGAGGTGCTACGACGCGCCTCCTCCAGCGCCAACACCCTCGAATGCGCCGCGGCCGTTCTCTCGCTCGGGGCCTCGGACCGCGCCCGGGCCCGCGATCTCGTCCAGCGTCGGATCGCGAGCGAGTCACCGGGCGTCACCGCGACGTTTGCCGCGCTGCTCCCCTATTTCGAGTCGGACTCCACCACCGGCAGCCGCATCGGCCTGAACCCCGTCGAGCGCGTCGCCGTCTTCGTCGCCGCGCCACAATTCGAGGGGGCGCGCATCGCCTCGCTCGAGTACCTCGCCTCGCGGTCCATCGAGCAACGCGCGCCGGATGGCTCCACGCTCTACAGCCCGAAGATGCCGACGGGCAATCTCCTCGTGGTCGCGGATGGCACCGTCGAGATCAGTGGAACCAGCCCGACGCGCCGGCTCGAACGCGGCGGCACCTGCAACGAGCGCTCCCTCATGGGTTCCCTCACCTCCAACGAATGCGCCATCTCACGCGGCGCCACGGTGCTCGCGATACCCGGGTCCACCGTCGCCCGGGCGGTTGAAATCTTCCCGGCGCTCGGCATCAGCCTCTACCGAACAAAGGTCGTGAGCGCCACATAGATGAAGGCACGGTTCACGTTTCAATCCCTGATCCTGGTTGCGCTCGCCCCGCTCGTGGTCGCGCTTGCCGGGCTGTGGGCGCTTCACGTGTACCGGTCCACGAACCGGATCATCCTGAACGGCTTCGACCGCAAGCTGCTCGCGATCGCAGGCGGCTCGGCGGCGCTCACCGACGGGGATGCGCATGCCAGTTTCCAGCGGCGCCGTGAGATCTCCACACTCGCGCCCAACCCTTCCGGCGGATTTGCCGCGATCGACATCGCACTGGACGAGGTCGTGAGCCTGAACCCGGCAACCGGCGGCGCGCGCCGGCTGGCGGCCGTCCCGGAGGCGGGCGTTCGCTCGCTCACGAGGCTCGGCGCCAATCCCGGACGACTCGTCGGGCTCACCCTCGACGGAACCGCCGTCTCGGAATTCGACGGCCAGGGCACGGTGGCCCGCACGCTCACGCTTTCGGGCAGGCTCGACGGACTGTTCGCCGACGGAGACCGGCTGGTCGGCTGGGTCGGAATGGAGCTGCTCGGCGTCGACACCGTCACGGGAGCCCTTACCCCGCTCGGGCTCGCCTTCCCCGAGTCTTTCCGCTCGGTCACCACCGACACGTCCGGACGTTGGCTGGGACTCACGATGGACTCGGCGTCCGTGCACGTCCTGACCCGGGGTGGCGTGAGCGAACGCAAACTGGCGCTCCACACGATCGCCAAGCCCCCGGCCGCCGGAGCTGAAGCGGCGCCTTCGGAACCCGTGCGTGAACCCCCGCCGGTCGTGCAGGCCATTTCGTTCCTGGAGGGCAGGCTCTACGCGGCGTGCGGCGGGCTCGCCACAGTCGACCTCCAGACCGGCGAGGTCGTGCCGGGAGATCTTCCACGCGGCTATTTCGACATCGACGACCCGTTCTTCCGCCAATACCGCGCCGCCTTCACCGCGATCGAAAAGCAGTCGGGCCTCAGCTTCCTCTACACGCAGGTCTATATCGGCGACAAAGGGATCTATTACGTCCTCGATGGCACGATCGGCGACGGCTACTCGCGGCCCGGCTCCACGGACGTGCTTCCGGCAACCTCCCAGGAAGCGGCGGAGGTCGTGCAGCTCGTCGGCCGTCCGTGGGTGTCGCCGATCCAGAACTGGCAGGCGTGGGGCTTGCTGAAATCGTGTTTCACCCCGATACGCAATTCGAGCGGCAAGGTCGTCGCCATGGCGGGGGCCGACGTGGACATCGGCGTGATCCGAGGAAAGACGCGGTGGGCGCTGGCGGCCGCCATCCTCATCGGAATCGTCTCGCTGATCGCAGCCGGCATCGTGTCGCTCCGCGTCGCCCGGGTGCTCACGCGACCGCTTCAGAAGCTCAAGGAATCGGCGCTGTGGCTCGCGGCGGGAAACTACTCCACGCGGATCACGGTCGGCGGGAGCCGGGAGGTGGTCGCGCTGGCGTCGACGCTCGACCAGCTGCGGGACCGTCTTCAGCAGGAGCACGAGCGCTCCCACGCCTGGCTCGCGGAACTGCGCACACAACGGGAGCGCACCACGCTGATCCACACGCTCGACGAGCTCGTGACGCGCACGGGAGCGAATTCCGACGCCTCGGGCGCGACCGGGGTTTGCACGGCTGGCGACGCAACGGTGTGGTGGTTTGGCCCGTCGCGCGGCGATGGCGTCTCGGAATCGTGCATGCGCGCCCGGCTCACGATTCTTGCCCGCGAGCTTGTCGCGGCGGGAACAGCCCCTTCCGCGATCCCCTCGCTTCTCACCGCCTCCGTTCCGACGCTCGAGGGTGCCGCGTGCTGGGACCGCTCAAGGCAGCTGCTGCATTTCCATTTCCGCACCCCCGTCTCGATCCGGGCGGACGGAAACGTGCGCCGATGCGAAGGCACCGGCAGACTTCCTCTGATCACCCTGTCGGCATTGCGCTGGTCGGCGGCGCTGCCCTCCCAGACGGGCACTCAGCCTGCGGCCGCCCAGCCATGACACTCACGGAAAAGATCTTCGCGCTCCGCTCGCATTACCCGTTCTCGCAGCTCAGGCCCGAGGAACTGCTGATCATCGCCACGGCCGTCACCGAGCGTTCCCTGGCGCCCGGCCAGGTCGTGGCGCGCAAAGGCGGCACGCTCGGCCGGCTTTTCGTCCGCGTCGACGGTGATCTCGTGAACGACGCGGGCGACGTGCTGCATCCGGTCGTCGGCACCACCGTCCTCCTTACCGGCAGCGAGGTGCCGTACACGATCCAGGCCGGACCGCGTGGCTACCGCGGACTCTGCCTCGCCCGAGGACGCTT
>JAJYAR010000383.1 GCA_021779435.1 bacterium | reverse complement strand
CGAGAACGAGGGCTTTGCCCAGGCGATACGGAACCTGATTCTTGCGCCGGCCACCAGGTCACCTCGCGGCCGGCCGGGTGCCCATGCACCGGTCTCGGCACGTCGGTCAGGAGAACGACCAAGACCCAGCATGCCAGCCGGAAAGACACGCCAATGACAAGCTTGTCCGATGCCGAATTGGAAATCCTCAGCGATCCGCCCACTCTGTCACGCCGGGTTGCGGAATGGCTGCTCGACGCGGCGACGGCGAAGGACGGGGCGTTTGCCATCTGTCTCTCCGGCGGATCGACGCCGCAGCTTCTCTACGAGCAGCTGGCCGGGGCGCGGTTCGGCGATGCCTTTCCCTGGGCACGAACGCATTGGTTCTGGGGCGACGAGCGCTTCGTGCCTCACGATAGCGTGCTGAGCAATTATCGGATGGCACGGGAGGCCTTGCTGGCGCGCGCGCCGATCCCCCCCGCCAATATTCATCCCATCCCAACCGATGGTGTCGGTCCCGAAGCGGCAGCGTCAGCCTATGAACTCGTACTCAAATCATTCTATGGTACGGAACGACTCGACCCAGCGCGACCGTTGTTCGACGTGACCCTTTTGGGCCTGGGATCCGACGGCCATACCGCCTCGTTGCTCCCCGGCACGACCGTGCTCGCCGAACGGGAGCGGTGGGTTGCCGCCGTCGTCGGTGCCAGACCCGAGGCGCGGATTACGCTGACGTATCCCACGCTCGAGAGCAGCCAGCAGGTGGCCTTCCTGGTCACCGGGGCGGAAAAGCGGGCGATCCTCGACCGGCTCCGCCGCGGCGACAACCGCCTACCGGCTGCACAGCTTCGTCCGGTCGGAACGCTGTGGATCTTCAGTGACGCCGCGGCAGGGCCGGCGACGGTGCGTTGATGCGACCGTCATCCCGACCGGGCTGACGGAGCAGAGCCTGACGTGCGCGTTCGAACCGTGGCAGCCTCTCGCTGCCGCAAATGAATGGCGGAGATTGATGATGACCGCGGTGTTCTCCTGCGACCTTGCGGCTCCTGGCTCAAGCATTTCGCATTTCTGGGAGCATACCGTCGGCAGCGGCCACGCCCCGTTAGGGCTGCGATCCGACTGGCAGGCGCAGATGCGACGTTCCCACCAGGAGTTGGGATTCGGCCATGTCCGCCTCCATGGCCTGTTGGGCGACGATATGGGTACCCTTGTCGGTGAGGGCGACACCCTTTTCTATTCGTTCTTCAATGCGGACCAGCTGTTCGACTTTCTGCTGTCGATCGGCATGCGGCCGTTCGTGGAACTGAGCTTCATGCCGAGCATATTGGCGTCCGGAAGCAAGACCGCATTCCACTATCGCGCCAATGTCACTCCGCCCAGGGACTGCGCCCAATGGGCAACGCTGATCCGCCGGCTTGTCGTTCACTGGATCGAGCGCTATGGGGCGGCCGAAGTGCGTACATGGTTCTTCGAGGTATGGAACGAGCCGAATTTAGATGCCTTCGGCAGCGGCAGCCAGGACGAATACTTCATGCTCTATCGCTACACCGTGGAGGCAATCAAATCGGTTGATGCGGCGCTGAGGGTCGGGGGGCCCGCGACGGCGGAGAATGCCTGGATCGGGGAATTCACCGCTTTCTGCGCGAAGAACGGACTTCCGGCTGACTTCATCAGCACCCATCATTATCCGACCGACGCTTTTGGTCAGCCGGGTGACGACACGGAAGCTCAGCTTTCGAAAAGCCGGCGCAGCGTACTGCGCGACGAAACGCGTCAGGCACGCCACCAGGCCGGCGACCGGCCGCTCTATTATACGGAATGGTGCACGTCCTCGAACCCGCGCGACCCGATGCACGACGAGCCATATGCCGCCGCCTTCATCGTCAAGACGATCATGGAAGCCAACGGTCTCGTGCAGGGCTACAGCTACTGGACGTTCTCCGACATCTTCGAGGAGAACTACTTCCCGTCGGTTCCCTTCCATGGCGGGTTCGGCCTGCTCAACATTCACGGTATCGCCAAGCCGTCCTATCATGCCTTCGCGCTGCTGCACGCGCTCGGGACCGACATGTTGCCGGTTGCTGGCACGCACCCCACCGTCGATGCGTGGGTTGTTCGCGGCGAGCAAGAGACGACGGTTCTGCTGACCAACTACGGCCTGCCGCGCCATCCGATTGCAACGGAGACTGTGCGGATTGAGCTCGCCAACGCCCCCCCGCCAAGCGGGGCCACGATCCGGCGGATCGATGCGGACCACGGGAACCCCAAGCGGCACTGGCAGGAAATGGGGTCCCCGGAGTATCTCAGCCCCGCGGCCGTGGTCGAACTCAGCGCCGCATCGCGCTGCGAACCGGAGGCGCTCCCGTTCGACTTCGGGGAGGGCATGCTCAGCTTCAGTGTCACCCTTCCGCCGCTCGCGGTGGCTGCCGTGACGTTTTCGCGAGCGGCCCATGATGGGGCCTGATCCCGCCGCCGAGTCCGACGAGGCGTTGCTGGACAGGTTCCAGCATGCGGCGTTCAATTATTTCCTGGAGCAATTCAATCCGCGGACCGGCCTGGTGGCCGATACGAGCCGCGCTGGTTCGCCCGCGAGCATCGCCGCCGTCGGCTTCGCGTTGTCGTGTTACCCGGTGGCGGTGGAACGCGGCTGGATCACTCGCGCGGACGCTGCGGCGCGCACCCTGCTCACGCTGCGGTTCTTCGCGAACAGCCGCCAGGGGGAGCAACCGGACGCGACCGGATGCAAGGGGTTCTATTACCATTTCCTCGACATGGAGACCGGAGCGCGCGCCTGGCGGTGCGAAGTCTCGCTGATCGATACCACGCTCTTGCTGGCGGGGGTGCTGGTCGCACGCACCTATTTCGGCGGAGATCCCGCGGCGGAGACCGAGATCCGGGAATGTGCGGACGAAATCTATCGCCGCGCCGATTGGCAATGGGCGTGCGGCGGCGCGGCGACCGCGCGACAGGGCTGGAAGCCGGAGAGTGGGTTTCTTCACTACGGATGGGATGGGTATGACGAGGCCGCCATCCTCTACGTGCTCGGCCTGGCCTCGCCCACCCATCCGCTGCCCGAGAACAGCTACATCGCCTGGACCGAGACCTATCAGTGGGAGAACATCTACGACTACGAGTTTCTCTACGCTGGTCCGCTATTCATCCACCAGTTTTCCCATGCCTGGATCGACTTCGCCGGCATACGGGACCAGTTCATGCGCGAGAAGGACTGCGACTATTTCGAGAATACCCGACGTGCCATCGAGGTCCAGCGGGAATACGCACGACGCAATCCGTACGGGTTCAAGGGCTATGGCGAGGATTGCTGGGGCATCACGGCGAACCAGGGTCCCGGCTTCAGGACGCTCCGGGTCGATGGCCGGCAGCGCCGGATGCTCGATTATGCCGCGCGCGGCGTGCCCTACGGGCCGGATGACGGCACCATCGGCCCCTGTGCGACACTTGCCTCGTTGCCGTTCGCGCCTGGTCTGGTCTTGTCGGCAGCGCGGCATTTCTGTGCCCGGTACCCGGAAATGCTCCGAGGATCGAGA
>JAJYAR010000382.1 GCA_021779435.1 bacterium | reverse complement strand
CATGCAGGGCATCGCCAATCTCTACAGCCAGGGCGAAGCGGCGGTGCGCGCGCTCGAAGCCGGCGCGGACGTGCTGCTCATGCCGAAGTCCCCCGAAGAGGCGATCCGCGGCGTCGTGGCGGCGGTGAAGAGCGGGCGCATCTCGCGCAAGCGCCTCGATGCAAGCGTCCTGCGGATCCTCGAAGCGAAAGCGCGCGTTGGCCTGGCGCGGTCGCGCACCGTGAACCTTGACCACATCGCCGACGTACTCAACGCGCCCGAAGACGACGACCGCGCGCTGAAGGTGGCCGAAAAGGCGGTGACACTCGTGAAGAACGACGGCAATCTCCTGCCTCTGCGCAAGGACCAGAACGCGTGTCTCACCGTTCTCGCCGAGGGCCGCCGCGGGCAGGAGGGGCCGCATCTCATTGACGAGTTCAAGGCCCGCTTCCCCGGCATCAAGACACAGCTATTGGATCCAACCATGTCCGGCACGGACCTGCAGCAGGCCGCGGCGGCGGTGAACGGCTGCCAGGTCAACGTCGTCGCCGCTTACGTCACCATCGCCGAATACCGCGGCAACACGGCGCTCGCCGGAGGTTTCCCGGCGTTGGTGAATCAGCTTGTCTCGGCGCCGGCGCCCGTCGTTCTCGTCTCCCTCGGCAGTCCCTATCTGGGCAGTGCGTTTCCCCAAGTGAAGGCCTACGTCGCCTCCTACAGCACCGTGCCGGTGACCGAAACCGCCGTCGCCGAAGCGCTCGCCGGCGAGATCGGCTTCGCGGGCAAACTTCCCGTGACCATCCCCGGACTGGCGAAATACGGAGAAGGAATTACGCTCGAAGCCGCCAACGCGGCATCGAAACAGAGTCGAAAGGAACAACAATGATCTCGATTACCTGGTTGGGTCACGGCTCGATGGAGATCGAGCTTCCTTTCCATGAAGTGCTCGTCTTCGATCCGTGGATCGAAGGGAACCCGAAATACCCCAAGGACTACAAGATCTCGCGCGTCGATACGATTCTGGTGAGCCACGGACATTTCGACCACATTCACGACGTGCTGCCGCTCGCCAGGGCGCATCAGCCGAAGATCGTCGGGATCTACGAAACGTGCGCGTGGCTGGAGTCGAAAGGCGCCACAAACTGCGCGCCGATGAACAAGGGCGGCACGCAGCAGGCCGGCTCCGTCGCCGTGACGATGACCCACGCCGTGCATAGCTGCGGCATTCAGGACGAAGGCAAAATCATCTACGGCGGCGAGGCGGCCGGCTACGTCGTCCACCTG
Organism: bacterium; assembly: GCA_021779435.1. The sequence goes on along the minus strand of JAJYAR010000382.1, from coordinate 2,270 downwards.
CCGGACGGACGCCGCTTCTACTTCGCCGGCGACACGAACGTCTTCTCCGACATGGCCCTCATCAAGGAACTCTACGCGCCGGAACTGGCCTTCCTGCCGATCGGCGATCATTTCACCATGGGTCCGCGCGAAGCGGCGCTGGCGGTGCGCCTCCTCGGCGTCAAGACCGTGGTGCCGATGCACTTCGGCACGTTCCCTCTGCTCGGAGGAACACCCGATGCCCTCGGCAAGCTGCTCGAAGGCACGGGCGTGAACCTGCACCCCCTCGAACCCGGCGTCGCCTGGCAATGGTAGGACACCGGAAAAATGTTCCGCTGGTTTCTAGATAAACCCCTGAGCCCCGGCAGCGACGCCCCGGATTTCCGCCTGTCGACCGGCACCGGCGATGTGGTAAGCCTCGCCTCGCTCCGCGGGCAAAACGTTGTGCTCGTCTTCTACCCCGGCGACGACACCACCGTCTGCCGGCAACAGCTCTGCGAATTCCGCGACAACTGGGCGCTGGCGCGGGAAAAGAACACGCTCGTCTTCGGCGTGAACCCGCGGAACGCCGCCAGCCACGAAAAGTTCCGCGCCAACCGCAGCCTGCCCTTTCCCTTGCTTGTCGATGAAGGCGGCCACCTCGCGCGCACCTACCACGCCGGCGGGCGCATCGTCCGCCGGACCGTTTATCTCATCGGGAAAAGCGGCAAGATCCGTTTCGCCGAACGTGGCGTGCCATCGCCGGAAGAAGTACTCGCCGCGGCCGAATAGGCTTTCAGAGCACCTCGAAGATCAGACATTTCAGGTAGTGCGTCTCGGGCACGGTAAGCAGGATCGGGTGATCCAGGCTCTGCGTCCGCCGCGCCAGCACGCGCAGCGTCCGCCCGGCGTCGAGCGAAGCCGCGGCGACCGTTTCGAGCAGATCCGCTTCACTCACATGATGCGAGCAGGAGCAGGTCACCAGCACGCCGCCGCGTTCGAGCAGCTTCATCGCGCGGAGGTTGATCTCCTTGTACCCCCGCAATGCGCCCGCCACGGCCTTGCGCGATTTCGCAAACGCCGGCGGGTCCAGCACGATCATCGAAAACCGCCGGTGCGCGCCCGCGTAGGAGTTGAGCAGGTCCAGCGCGTCGGCCTGGCGGAATTCGACGTTCGAGATGCCGTTGGCTTCCGCGTTCCGCCGCGCCAGCGCGAGGCTCGCTTCCGAACTGTCGACGGCCTCAACGGTTTCGGCGTGCCTGGCCAGATGCAGCGCGAACCCGCCCGAACACGTGAAACAATCGAGCGCCCGCACGGTTTCCCCGCGCGGCGCAAACGATGCGGCCGCCAGGTAGTTTTCCCGCTGGTCAAGGAAGATGCCCGTCTTCTGGCCCCGCCGCGGATCCAGCCGCCAGCTCAGGCCATTCATCGAAACCGTGATCTCCTCCGGCACAACCCCGGAAACAACCTCGGACGTAAGTGCAAGCGACTCGTGCTTCCGCACCGCGTTGTCGTTGCGCGCCAGAATTCCCGCGGGCGCGAAAAGCTCATCGAGTACCGATACGATCTCCGCCTGCGCCCGGTCCATGCCCTGATCAAGTGCCTGCAGCACGAAGTACGGACCGTATTTGTCCACAACAAGCCCGGGCAGCAGATCGCCTTCGCCATGAACCAGCCGGTAAGCCTCGCTGCCGCTGACATGACGTTCACGAAAACTCCCCGCCGCCGCGAGGCGCTGACGAAAGAACTCGCGCTCGATCGGCTCGACGCGGCGAGAGAGCAGCCGCAGACGAATTTCGCTCGTGGAGCTATAGTGCGCGACGCCGAGATGCCTTCCGCGCGGGCCGGCGACAACCACCGCATCGCCCGGCCCGGCGCCGCCCGCGTCCGTGACGTCGGAGGCAAACACCCACACATGGCCCGAGGCGAGGCGCTCCGCCCCCTTGCGGCTGACGCGGACTGTGTTCACTTTCCCGTGGGGCTCCAGGCGCGGAGCCGGGCGATGCGGTCCTCGGTCGCCGGATGGGTCGAGAACAAACGCATCATCGTTGCCCCGGAAAACGGCTTCACGATGAACAGGTGCGCCGTCGCCGGCGTCACGCTTCCCATCGGAATGCGCCGGGAGTAGGTTTCCAGCTTGCCGAGCGCCGAGATGAGCTCCTCGGGATCCCGCGTCACCTGGGCCGAAGTCGCGTCGGCGGCATACTCGCGCGTCCGCGAAATCGCCATCTGGATCAGCAGCGCCGCCACCGGCGCCAGAATCATCATGATCAGCGCGCTCCAGCCCCCGCCGCGCTCGTCGTCGTCGCTGC
>JAJYAR010000381.1 GCA_021779435.1 bacterium | reverse complement strand
CCACGGGGCTCTCCGCGGCCGACGGCCACCGGGTCTGCGAGGTCGCCCTGCTCCGCTTCCTGCGGGGGACGGTGATCGACTCCCTCGTGTCGCTGGTGAATCCCCTGCGCCCCATCGACCCCGGCGCGTCGGCGGTGAACGGGATCACCGACGCGATGGTGGCCGACGCCCCCACCTTCGCCGACCTCCTGCCGCGGATCCTCGACTTCCTGGCCGACGACACGCTCGTCTTCCACAACGCGCCGTTCGACCTGTCGTTCCTTCAGAGCGAGGCGCGGCTCGCGGGGGGCATGTGGCCCGGGAACCCCGTCATCGACACGCTGACGCTGGCACGACGCACGGGGCGGTTCCGGTCCAACTCCCTGTCCTCCATCTGCCGGGAGCTCGGCATCGGCTCCACCTTCCACCGGGCGGAAGCCGACGCCTGGGCCGCGGGGAAACTCCTGCTGCACCTGCAAGGGGAACGATGAGGCTGTTCGAGCCGGCCGTTCCGCGGCAACGGCCGGGAGGCGAGCCTTCCCGCCTGTTTCACCTCTTCCGCGCGATCTTCCGCTTCTTCGTCACCCCGGCGGCGCTCACCGCCTTGCGGTACGCCTTCCCCAGGACCTCCAACATCTCTTCCCGGCGGTCGTAGAGGCGCTTGGGGGTGCGCTTCTCCACCCGGTCGAACGCGAAGGCGCAAAGGAGCGGGAGCGCCACGGTGGAGTCGAGGTAGCAGACCACCGTGTCGGGGAGCTTGTCCGGGTCCACCTTCCCCCACGAGACCGCCTCCGAGGGGGTCGCGCCGGACAGCCCCCCCGTGTCGGGCCGGGCGTCGGTGACCTGCAGGAAGTAGTCGTGTCCCTTTTCGTCGAGCCCGAGGACCTCCTGGATCTGCGGCTCGGTCTGGAGCATGAAGTTCTTCGGCGACCCGCCCCCGAGGATCCAGACCGCGCTTTTCCCCCCGCGGCGTTTCGCGTCGTAGACGATCGCCGCCGTCTCGTTCACGTCGAGGGAGACGTCGAACGTCACCCCGCGGCCGCCGAGGCGCATCGCGGCGACGTTCATCCCGATGGAGGAATCCCCCGGGGACGACGTGTAGACGGGGACCCCGTACCGCCACGCGGCCGCCAGCACGCTCACCTCCCCATGACCGAGGGTCTTTTCCCGCTCCGCCATGTACCGCCCGAGGCGGTAATGGAACTCCGCCGTCCCCATCCGCGCCTGGAACTCCGGCAGATCGAGCACCCGCCGGAAGAAGGCGTCCGTATCGAGGAGCACCTCGTAGTCGAACAGGACGTCGTAGATCCGGACGACCCCCTCTTCCCGCAGGACACGGTCGTCCAGGAACGGCGACCCGGCGTGCATCGGAAGCCCCAGCCCGAAGTGCGCGTCGTGGTAGAGGTTCGCCCCCGTCGAGACGATCCAGTCGACGAACCCCGCCTTGAGCAACGGGACGATGCACGACACGCCGAGCCCCGCGGGGGTGAGCGCGCCGGTCAGGGAAAGCCCCACCGTGACGTCGGGCGAAAGCATCCGCTCGGAGAGGAGCCGCGCCCCCTCCCGCAGCCGCCCGGCGTTGTAGGCGAGGAACGTCCCCTCGACCAACTCCGTGGCCCGCATCCTCTTCCGAACGGGCGGCGGAAGGATCCGCGCGCCCGACAGGTATCGCGAACGCTTTTTCATTCCGCCGGCTCGAGGCTCGATTTGCCGGCGACCTCCTCGATGAGCGTGGCGTCGTCCATCACCCATTTCGCGGAATAGGAGATCTCCCCGTTCGACCGTTCCTCACGGCCGGACAGGATGTCGACCGACGACTGGAAGCGGCCGGATGCCGCGCCGGTGGCGGTGAACGCCTTCGGCGCCGTCCTCCCGAAATCGGACAACCGGATCGCGAGCTCGTCCCCGGAGGATAGATCCGGCTGCCCGGTGTAGGTCCCGGAGACGTTCAGCAGGTGCTTCCGGCCCTTCGCCTCGAAACCGGTGTAGCGCATCGCACCCTGCACCTGGACGGAGGAGACGGCCGCGCCCGGCCCGAGGAACGGAAACACCACGTCCTTCCCGGACGGAGTATCCGCGGCGGACAGCTTCCTCCCGGAGACCCGCGTGAACGGCTTGGCGTACATGTCCTCGAGCACCGAGAGGTACGCCGGGAGCCGGAACGTCTTCCCGATGATGTCCCCCGCCGGCCCCTCCTTCAGGTCCGCCATCCACTTTTCGTACGCCTGGCGCACGGCCGAGAAATCGGTTTTCCGGGTGGCGGCGTCGATCGTGAACGAAACGGGATTGGGGGGGGAAAACTGCTTGTACGGCGCCGGGACGAACTTCCCGTCCTGGATGATCCGGGCATCGGCTTCGGTGATTTCGATACGGACCACGGTGCCGGCCACGTCCACCACCTTCTGCGTGGCGACGATCTCGAGTCCGATCGTGCGGGTCTTCGTGGTCGCCTGACCGGCCTTGTCCGTGAGCGACCGTTTCGTCTCGCTCGTCGACACGAACCGGCTCTTCCACTCGTCCCCGGGGGACAGGCGCAGGGCGACTTCGATCTCCTTCGGGAGCTCCGCCTTGGCGCGGGGGCTTCCCGTTTTTCCGTCGGCGGCCGGTCTGCCTGCCGAAGACGTCGTGACGGCCCCCTTGTTCGCCGCGCAGCCCGATACGAGGAGAAGTACGGACAGAACGGCCACGCACGGCACCGCGAGAGTACGGATCGAGGTTGATCGGCGCATACGAACCTCCCGCCAGAAATTTTAACCGCATTATACGGTATAATCCGCGGGTGACCGATCCAGGATCCCCCGAGAAGGCGGAGATCGCGGCCATCCACGAGGTGGCCAAGATCCTCACCTCGACGCAGAACCTCGACCGTGCGCTCGGAACCGCCCTGCGCACGCTCCAGAGCTTCCTCGGATTCGACCGCGCCGCCATCTTCCGACCCGACGAGACGACCCGCGAGATCCGGATGGAGATCGCCGCCGGCTACACCGCCGAGGAGCGGGAGCGGGGGCGATACGTCTGGGGCGAGGGGATCGTCGGGAAGACGATGAAGACGGGAAGCCCCATCGCCCTCCCCGACGTCCGCGTGGAACCGTCGTTCCTGGACAAGACGCGCTCGCACGGGGAGTCGTCCGGGGAAGGCCCGCTTTCCTGGATCTGCGTCCCCATCAAGATCGGCGCGGAGACGCTGGGGGTGCTGAGCGCGGAGCGGATCGGCCGCGAGGGGACCCGGGCGCTCGAATCGGACGCGCGGACCCTCACCGTGATCGGAATCCTCATCGGGCAGGCGCTCAAGCTGCACAAGGCGATCGGGCGGCTGCAGGACGAGTTCAGGCGGCAACGGAAGGAGTTCGAAAAGACGATCCGGAAAACGTACCGGATCGAGAACATCGTCGGGCAGAGCAAGCGGATGCAGGAGGTCTTCGCCGCGGTGACCAGCGTCGCGCCGTCGCGCGCCACGGTGCTGCTGCGCGGCGAGAGCGGAACGGGGAAGGAGATGATCGCCCGCGCGATCCACCAGGGGGGAGGCCGCGCGGGCCGCCCCTTCGTCGCCGTCAAC
>JAJYAR010000380.1 GCA_021779435.1 bacterium | reverse complement strand
CCGACGCGACGTCCTGCAAGCCATTACCGAGCGCGTCACCATCACCGACACCGGCATCACCATCGCCATCCGGCGGCTCGCGCTTGCTCAGTATCTCCTCGGCAGTAACAGCGACATCGGCACGAACGTTGACGCCAATCCGGATCACCGGGACCCGATCGTACTCACGGTCGATGCGCAGCTCTGCCGGACTGGGTTGGCCATGAAGCTGGTGGCGGAAGGCCCGGAGGCCGCCCCGCAACCCGATCCAACGCTGATCCGCCTGCTCGCCCGGGCGCACGTGATGCGCAAAGCACTCGAGACCGGCAACCATGACAGCGTCGACGCCTGTGCCAACGCGATGGGCGTCACGGACTCCTACTTCAGCCGCATCGTCCGGCTGGCGTACCTCGCCCCCGACATCACCACCGCTATCCTTGATGGTCGTCAGCCGGCCAACCTCACGGCCGCGCGGCTCGCGCAGACCAGTAACCTCCCGCTCGCCTGGAGCGAGCAGCGCCGGGTCCTCCGTTTCGCCTGAAGCGCGTCCAGGCTACCCCTCTTGATGCGCTTTGGCATCCATCGCCCGCCATTCGCGATGCAGCGAACCGTACCAAAAATACCGGCCTCAGAGACGCAGGCGCCGGAAGGCGTCAAAACCCCGCCAGAGACCGTCTCTGTGAGCGCCGCGCTACCATCGCGACCCCAAAAATCCGCGGCAAAACGCGGCAATTTCTGCTTAAGTCGAATTGCCAAAAAGGTGAGCTTTAAGAATGGTTTACGCTGGCGGAGGGAACAGTCTGCTTCGAACCAGTCTCTAGGTGTTCCGGGGTAAATAACAGGGAATTTTGCGAATTCGTCCCTTGAAAGATCCAGCGGATCGCCGATTTCATCCGTGATTTCAGCCGCTTGGCGCATATTCCCTGCTCGGCGGAACAGGGAATTTCCGCGCGGCTAACAGGGAATCTTTGCGCCCGGAACAGGGAAAACTTTGCGTGAGATCGTGCATGAGCGAGTGCGGCGCGAGAAAGTCGGGGCCCAAGGCATAAAGGCGAGGGAGCCGACGCGCGGCGCGCCTACCGTCGCTGCCGTCGCGGGGCGCGTCGAAAGCTTCGTGATGCCGTTGAGCTTGCTGGGCGATCAGGTGGATGTTGCTTGGCTGATGGTGCGCGCTAGGGGACGAAGCGCGGCACCGTACCGCTCAAAAGTTCTCCTCGACGGTCCAGCTTACGGGGATCTCGGCGATGCTGGCGCTTGCAGGAAGTTCGAGCACGAGGCGAACGATGCGGGCAATGTCACGGGGCTGGGTGATCTCCTCCATATTCAAGCCGCGGCCAGCGACCATGTCGGTCGCGACAAATCCGGGGCAGATCGCGGTCGAGCGCACGCCCGCCTCCTTGCCACATTGGCGCAGCCCGTGCGCCAGCCCCACCGCCGCGAATTTCGACAGCGCATAGAAGCTGGAGCCCGCCGACTTCACCCGCTTGCCGGAGAGCGAGGCGATAGTCACGACTTTTCCCCGTGCGGTCGCTAGATGCGGCCAAGCGGCGCGCGTGAGGCGGAGCGGCGACTTGACGTTCACGCCGAACAGCAGGTCGAAATCCTCATCGTCCGCCTCGAGCACCGTCTTGGGAAGGCTGATCCCCGCATTGTGCACGACCGCGTCAATGCGCCCGTAGTGCGCAACCGTGCGCGCCACCCACGCGGCCTCACTCTCTGGGTCGAGCGCGTCGAAGCGGCAGGGCAGGCGGCTTGCGTCCGACGCCATCGCTTCCGGTCGGCGCACGCCGAGGCTGAGCCGCCAGCCACTCTCTGCGAGTGCTTCGGCGATCGCCGCCCCGATCCCGCGTGAGGCACCGCTGATCATCGCCACCTTGCTTGCCGCGTCTCTCATTACAGCCTCGCCATGTGCATCAACGTCAGTCCGCCCTGCTCCGGACGGCATTCACATCCCTGGCTCAATCACGATCGGCGAGCCATCGGTGAACCGGCTAAAGCGGAATGGCTTGGCATCTACGACGGTTGGCCGTCCGGTCGCGATCTCGGCGGCAAGTCTGCCGGCGGCCGGTCCGATGCCGAAACCATGCCCGGAGAACCCGGTGGCGATGACCAACCCCGGTATCGTCTCGACCTCGCTGATGACGGGCACCACGTCCGGTGTCACGTCGATCAGCCCGCCCCATTCCTGCACCACCTTGAGGTCGCGGAACACCGGAAACGTTGCGGCGGCCGCGTTAATCGCGGCACGGTTGATGCTGAGCACTGGATCGGGGTCGAGCGTCCGGTCACGCTCGAACGGGCTCGGCCGGTCGAGCGCCCATCGCCGGGGCGTCATGGCTTCCTTAAGGAATCGCTCGGTCAGTCGTGGCCTGATACCGCGCTGGTCCGCGCGCATCGCCGGCAGGAATTCACGGAAAAAGCGGAAACTGTCCGGCACCAGCGGCACCACGTTGCCGCGCCCGTGGCCGATGGTATACCCGCCGTCCTGGCGCTTCCGATAACCGAAATCCCCGAGCCAGGCGGACGTCTCGGGCCCGCTCTCGATCGGCGCGGTGCGCAGCACTGAGGCCCACACCTTGAGCTGGGGCAGGCGTAGGCCGAGGCTCCCGCAAAACAGCCGCGACCAAGCACCGCTGGCCAATATCACGCTGTCGCAGCCGACGCGCCCACGTTCCGTCACCACGCCGGCGACGCGCCCGGCGCGCAGATCGAGACCACGCACCGCGCAGTTCTGGACGATCACCGCACCGGCCGACCGCGCCGCCGTCGCCATCGCTGTGACCGCCTTCTGCGGCTCCGCGCGGCCGTCGGTCGGGGTGAAGATCGCGCTCTTGAACCTCCGGGTCGTGCCTGAGAGTTTTTCAGCGAGCGTCTCACCCTCGATGATGCGGCTGCCAATCTGGAAGGGTTCGACCAACGCGAGCCAGCGCTCGTGCCGCTCGCGGTCCGCGTCGTTCTCGTCGATGTAGAGAATGCCGCATTCGGTATAGCCCGTGTCGATACCTTCGCGCGTCATCTCGTTCCACAATCGGAAGCTTTCGATGATCAGCGGTACCTCGCGCATGTCGCGGTTGGTCTTGCGCACCCAGCCCCAATTGCGGCTGGACTGCTCGCCGGCGAGACGCCCCTTCTCGCACAGCAGAATGGATACGCCCTGGCGCGCCAGGGTAAGCGCCGCGCCCACCCCCACGATACCGCCGCCGATAACGACGACATCGGCGCGTGGTGGCAGAGTTTCGTCGGTGACGATCGTTTCGAGCGGTTGTGCCATGGACTTCCCTCACTCCTGGTCGATGTCTGCGATCTCGTCCACACGTAGGCATGCAACGCGATGCTGCGGCTCGAGATCGGACAGTTGCGGTATCGTGTCGGCACAGGCCGGTGTGGCCCACGGGCAGCGAGTGCGGAACACGCAGCCGGAGGGCGGGTCGGCAGGGCTCGGCGGATCACCCGCAAGCAGGATGCGTGTACGCCGCCGCGCCGGGTCGAGCGTCGGGGAGGCGGAGAGCAGCGCCTTCGTGTAGGGGTGGCGCGGCCGCCCGAACACGTCCGCGGT
>JAJYAR010000379.1 GCA_021779435.1 bacterium | reverse complement strand
GGCAAGCAGGCGATCCTCCAGCAGGTTCGGCAGCGCCTGACGCAACTTGGATTCCGCCAGCTTCGGCGCGGGAATCGTTGCCGTGAACACGTCGCGGCTGTCGACCACCAGGTCGACGCGGCGGGCCTTCGGGAGGCTCGCGATCGCGCCGCGTTCCACCCGGGCCGAGCCATCGTCGCCGACGGCGATCCAGGAAATGGCGGTCGCCGGACCGAGCGTGCCGCGGCCGCCTCCGGGCCAGTCGCGGCGGGCGGGAAGAAAGACGTAGAGGCGTGGGATCAGTTTCGTTGCCATAGGACGTTTATCGGTCCTTGCAGGGGAGGGCGGGCCACCAGCGCTTCCAGGCTGGCCACGGCACGCCCCAGCCGCACCGTGCCGTGAACGATAAAGTATTGCGTGTTCGTAGAGACTCCCGCGCCCGAAAACGGTCCGCCCCGACCGTGCAGGCGGTTCAGCAGATCCGCCACGCTGATGAAATACGCTTGATCGCGTTCCGCGGCGATCGCGTTGGCATCGCCGATGTTGAGGCCGGGAATCACGGCCGCCATGACCTCGGGCGGGGCGGTGTTGAAGTTTACCGGGGTTCCCCCCTGATCGAGCATGATGACGAAGGGCGCGAGCGCCCGTGCCGCGGCCGGCGAGATTCCCGGAATATCTTGCAGATCGGCCGGAAACACCGGCGGCAGCGGGCGGTTCGCCGCCAGGGACGCGTTGCCGCTTGCGCCCGGGACCGCAACCGGGGCGGTGCCGGCGTAGGCGGCGGCGACGTCGCGTGCGATCAAGGCCGCCGTGTCGCCGGGCGTGCCGAGCAGCGCCGCGAGCTTCGCCAGGACGGCGAGTTGCGTGGGATCGATCGCGCCGCCCGCCTGGACGAGATTGCGCAGATTGAACCGCGCTTGCGCGTCTTCGATCCGGCCGGCGATGGTGGCTTGCGCCGCCAGCGTCGACGTTTCTCCCAGTTGGTCGAGGCGGGTCGGCGCGAGCGGCTGCGCCCACGGATCGCTCAGCGCGTCGTAGGTCGGGTGTGTCTGCTGGCGCAGGATCGCCGCCGCCCAATCGAGGGCGCCGTGCAGGAGAAAGCGGCTTTGCGTGGCAAGCTGCTGGTTTTCGATCGTCCGGATCAGCACGAACTGGCGCCAGAACAGGCCGGTGACGATCATGGTCGCCAGCGCCATGACGAAGAGGGCGAGGAGCAGGGCGGCGCCGCGCTGCCGGGTCATTGCGCGCCCACCAGGAAGACGCGGCGCAGGACGCCGCCGTCGCGGCGGCGAAGCTGCACTTCGATGCCCGGCGCGGCGGCGGCGGCGGCATCGACCGGCGCCACCCAGCCCGCATTGGCTTTCCAGGCGCGCACCGCCATCGCATCGATGCCGGGAAGAAGATCCACGGACGTCCAGTTGCTCGCGTCCACGGCGACCGTCACCGCCATGTTGCGCTGCACGGGGCCCGAATCCCGCTCCAGCCGGCCGTCGTGCACGCGATAGATCAGCGGCTGCAGCGCCGATGCCCCCGAGCCGTCGGGCGAGGGCGCGAGCCGGACGATTTCCAGCGCCGGCTGTCCGTCGAGCGAGAGCACGCGTACGGGCTGGGCTGGCAGTTCAAAGAGCGCGGCATTCACCGGAACCTGCGCGAGATCCTCTTCCATCTGCCCGAACGCCGCGACCACCGCGCGGGCGTCGTCGACTTCCGGGTCCAGGCGGGCGCGGGTGGCGAGCAGCGTGGAGAGGCCCTGCCAGGCGATGACCGCGACCACCGCAAGGATGGCGATCGCCACCAGCAGTTCCAGCAGCGTGAAGCCGCGGAGATCCGGTGCGTTCGGGCTGCGGCGGCATGCCCGGGCGGAGGGAACGGAGGCGTCCATGGCGGCAATGCCTTACCGGGCGGGGAGCAAGGCCATGAGGTCGGCGAACTCGCGCGCGCCGTCGCTGCTGCGCACCGCCACCTCCACCCGATCGAAGAACGGGTTCGGCGTCGGGCGGATGATCTGTTCGCAGGAGAAGACGGCCCCGCCTTGTTCGCAAGGGAATCCGGAAACGCCGATCTGGATCGCCCCGGCGCCAAGTTGCAATTCGAGCAGTCGGTTCTCCGCGGTCATCAGCGCATATTGCTTCGCGCGGATGTCGCGAATATTGTTGGTCAGCGCCATCGCGCTGCGCAATGCGGCCGTCAGCGCCACGGCGAGGATGGTCAGGGCAACCAGCACCTCGAGCAGCGTGAATCCGCCGGCGGATCTAGGGGGCGACGGTCGCATGGCCTTTCGCATCGAAGTCCACGGAGACGGAAGCGCGATCGGTGGTGAGTTCCAGGCGCCAGGGCGGCTGAACCCATTCGCGCGCCACCGGCACGGACAGCGGCGGCGCGTCGGATCCGATCAGGGTGCGCGCCGCGCCGCTGCCCAGATCGACGATTTCAAGGCGTTTCAGGGGTGGATCCCATGTCCGTTCGCGCAACAGATCGTCGCCGGAAAAGGTCTCGCGCCGGTCCCCCGACTGCGCCACGAACCGGTAGCCGCGCAAATCGGCCTCCCAGGTGATCCGCACATTCTGGAGACGCGCTTCGTCAGCGGCGACATCCATCAGCAGGCCGACGCGCTTTGCCTGTTCCGTCAGCGCCTGCCGGGGGTCCGGCCGCATGCTGATGGAAACTGCTCCGGCGATGATCGCGATCAAGGTGATCACCACGATCATTTCCAGCAACGTGAAGCCGCGCTGGGACATAAATCGCGAATCAGTGCGGAGCGTCGTCTTGCTTCGCTACCGTAGGGGCCGATCGCGCCGGCCGAGTGGGATGCGCGGAAGCGGTCGCCGACCCTCTTCGCAGCCGATTCTCCTGGATTTGCGTTGCGCGCAGCGCGGTTGCCGAAACAGCGATGGATTGCATTCCATGGGCGCGTATCTAAAGATTCCAGGAACCGATGTCTGCATCCGGACCCGTACCGCCCGGCACGCCGTCGCGCCCGTAGCTGAACACGTCGATGTCGCCGTGCACCCCCGGATTGAGGTACTGATAGTCGTTTCCCCAAGGATCCTTGCGCAGGACCGGGGGATCCAGATACCCCCCCTGTTTCCAGTTTTGCGGGACGGGATCGGCCACCGGCCTTTCCACTAGCGCACGCAGCCCCTGCTCCTGGGTGGGGTAGCGGCCATTGTCGAGGCGGTACAGCTTGAGGGCCTGCATGAGTTGCGCGATGTCCTGCTTGGCGGCGACGATGCGGGCATCGTCGGTGCGGCCCACGACGCGCGGAACGATCAGCGCCGCCAGAATGCCGAGAATGATCACGACGACCATGATTTCGATCAGCGTGAAGCCGCGCGCGCGCTGCGGGGCGCACACCGCACTGCTCCCCGGAAGAAGGGAGTCCCGCAAGCCAAGGGTTCGGGCAGTCGCTACCATATCGGGGATGATATCGCAGCACACCGTGCCGTTCCGAAATCTTTCCTTACGGATGCCGACCCGATGACGACGACGCGCTCCACCCCCTTGCTCGTCCACGTGGCCGGCGCGGCGCTGGCCAGCGCGATCGCCGCGTACTGGGCGATGCGGG
>JAJYAR010000378.1 GCA_021779435.1 bacterium | reverse complement strand
ATACCCTTCCTGTTCCTTGGCTGGATCTTCTTCCTGGCCGACGCGTGTTTCATCTTCCGTGAGGACCGTCGCTGCATCCACGATCACATCGCAGGCACCATCGTGGTGAAGGCCTGACGCTGGCGCGAGAGCGCGGGGCTCGCCGGCGCGAGCTTCGAGAATCGAGGGGTGGGGCGGGGCCGTTGACTTCGGCTCGCTCACGCTCGCCGCTACGATATGGAGGCCACTCGCTGGCACTCGCAGCCACACAGGGTGCGGTTTGGAAATCGAAAATCAGGAATTGAAAATCGAAAATCAGACAATCCGGTCGGTCATCGGTGCGCCACTCGTGAACGCGGCGAGGTTGCGAAGAAAATGCTTCACGATCGCGGTGTCCTGATCGGCACGTCCGCCGGCGGTGTGCGGTGTGATGTACAGGTTTGGGGTCGTCCAGAGCGGATCCGTGGGTGGCAGCGGCTCGGTTTCGAAGACGTCGAGGTAGGCCTCGGCGATACGGCCGTTCTGCAACGCCTCGACGAGGGCGCGGTGATCGACGGAGCTGCCACGCCCGATGTTGTAGAACCGTGAGCCGGGTTTGAAGCACGCGAGCCGGCGGGCGTTGATGTAGTTGCGCGTCGCGTCGTTGTCCGGGAGGAGATTCACGACGTGGTCCGCCTGTGACAATGCGCTGCTGACGGACTCTTCGGGGATGATCCTGACACCGCGCTCGCTGCGGATCTGGCGGCGCACGGCGACGAGGTTGACGTGAAACGGCGCGAGCAGTTCGGTCAAACGGCGGGCGATCGCGCCGTAGCCGAGGAGAAGGACGGTCTGGCCGGTGAGGAGGTGGGACTGCGCGCGGCGCTCGGAGTGGTGCCAGGACTGGTCGGTGACCTGATCGCGGTAGAGCGGTAGGAGTCGGCGGCCGAACGCGAGCATCATCGCCAGCACGTGCTGGGCGCACGACTCGGCGAAGACCTCGGACATGTTGGTGAAAACCTGTCCGCGTGACTGGAAGGTCTCGCGAAACTCGGGCGTGTCGTAGCGGGTGTAGCCGGCGGTCGTGACCTCCACCCAGCGCAGTCGCTCGAGGGTGAGGCATTGGGCGGGATCCGGCTGGCCCAGCGCGATGTCGGCGTCGGCGAGCGCAGGGTCGGCCTTGCTGGGAAGAAGGACATTCGCCGTGGCGTGTTTCGAGAATACGACCCGGTGATCGCCCACTCCCTCCAGGAGCTGCTTCGTTTCAGCTGCGGAAAATTTCGCGCCGCACCAGATCGTGAGACTCATGATGGCGGAAAAGTGAGGCGGCGCCGGCGCGGTCAGCAAAGGTTTTCGTTTGCGCGAAGACCCGGGCGGCGTTTGTCACCCATTAGGTGACAATGTATCCAGTCCTTACGAGGGAGGGTTTGGATACGTTGTCACCTAATGGGTGACAAACGCTCCTGCGGGTGGGCGCTGAACCAAGGCATCGCAGATAAATCTGCTCCTACAGGGGAAAATCGTCTCCGGTAGGAGCAAATTCATTTGCGCCCCGGGCGACGTGTACGTCGCCCGGCATGCGTAGCCGCCTCAGGCCAATACCGTCGACGCTTCGCGCATCAACTGCGCGATCGGCAGGCGGTGCGGGCAAACGCGTTCGGCCTCGCTGTAATCCACCGCGGTGAGCCGCTGGCGGACGTCCGCGGGGATGTCCGAGAACATCGCCCGCGCGTCGAGCTCGGCGTAATTGTGGTAGTACATCAGGTGCCGCATCACGTCGCGGACCGGCACCGCGCCTGCCACGGCGTCGCCGCAAAGATGGCTGCAGCCGGCGCAGTAACGGTCACAGGTCGCCTCGGCGTGCTGGTTCAGCGCGGCCTTCACCGGTGCGGTGAGTTCGCGGCGGTCGAGGGCGGCGGCGATGTTCTCGCGGCAGAATTTCATGTTCGGCATCTGGATGCACGCGCAGGCGATCTGCGGGTTCTCCATGACTGCCTTGAGCTTCGCCTGCGCCGGGGTGAAGCCACGCGTGACGATCGGCTCGAGGAGCGCGGCCTGCTCGGGTGTGTCCGCGCCGCTGCGGCCGCCCAGCGTCTTCATCGCCGTGAGCCCGATCCCGGCCTTCGTGCAGGCTTCCAGCGCGGCCTTCATCTCAGGGCGGTTCATCTCACGGTAATTGTACGTGAGCATGATGCCGTCGATCCAACCGACCTTCGCGGCGGCCTGCAGGCACTCCGGCATGTTGCTGTGCGTGCTGAAACCGAAGAAGCGGATCTTGCCGGCCTTCTTCGCCTTCTCGGCGAAGGCCTTCACTTCCGGCGTGTCGACCTGGGCGATGTTGTCCGCGCCGTGAATGAAAAACAGTTCGACGTGGTCCGTCTTCATGCGCGCCAGTGACTCGTCCAGCGACTTCGTCAACGCGTCCGCCGAGCCTGCCCGCCCCTTCGTCACGAGGAAGATATCCTTCCGGGCCTCCGGGTACTTCGTGAAGAACATGCCGATCCCCGTCTCGCTGCCCATCCGCTCGTAACCCGCAGCGGTGTCCCAGTACGTGACGCCATGGTCGAACGCGGTCTTCAGCACGACCTGGGCGTTGATCGTGTCGAACATGCAACCGAGGCCCACGTGCGAAACCTCGACGCCGGTCCGGCCGAACTTCCGCTTTGCGACCTTCTCCGGCGCGGCGGTGTCGACCTCCGCGGCGGCGAGCCGCGGACCGAACAGCAGGGCACCGACACTGAGTGCACCGGACGTTTGCAGGAACTGCCGGCGGGAAAACGACGAGGATTCTTTTTTCATGGGCGGATTGTGGATTTTGGGACGGGGGTAAAGGAAAAGGCTGGGAACGGATCAGCTTGCGCCCTTGAGGAGGACGCCATGCGTGCCGCCGCGGGTTTCGTTGTCGGCGGTGATGCGGATGCCGCGCAGGCCGGTCAGCGGGCATTCGTGCTCGCACACGCCGCAGCCGATGCAACGCGCCGGATCGACCACCGGGCGCTGCAGCCGGACCTGAAGCTCGGCTGTCGCGGGCACCACGGGGGCGGCATCTTCGCCGCCGGTTGCGGCGGGAGCGCTGTCGAGCGTGAGCGAATCTGCGGTGTTGGCCACCACGCGGCGGTTGTGCGACTCGCCGGCGAGCCGGACGGAGTAATCGCCAGAGCCGAACCGGCCCGGCTGGAGCTGCGCCTGCTTCAGCCGAACCGTCGCGCCCTCGACGGTGGCGATCGCCAGCACGCCGTTTGCGACGGTCGAGTCGATCGGGCTGACGCCGATCGCCTTCGGGGTGACGGGGCAGTTCTCCTCGCAGACGATGCAAGGCTTCTCCATCGCCCAAGGCAGGCAGCGGCCGCGATCGACGTACGCGAGGCCGATCCGGATCGGTCCCTTCTCGCTGAAGTCGCCGGTGCCGTGCTTCTCGTCGAGCGACAGCGGACGGATCGCGCCGGTGGGGCAGGCGTGACCGCAGGCGATGCAATTGAGCTGGCAGCCGCTGGTGCCGATGCGCATGTTCAAGGAAGGCGTCCACAGGGCCTCCAGGCCCCGCTCCAGGCCGGTGGGCTGCAAGACGTTGGTGGGGCAGACGCGCATGCACTGACC
>JAJYAR010000377.1 GCA_021779435.1 bacterium | reverse complement strand
ATCGAAGGCGGGCTGAACCGCACCGACGTCATGGCGTGGCTCAATTCCGACGACCTGCTCGGGCCGGGCGTGCTCCGCTATGTTGCCGAGTACTTCGCGCGAAATCCGGGTGTGGACGTCGTGTATGGCCACCGGATCATCATCGACGAAAACGACCAGGATGTCGGCCGCTGGGTGATGCCCCCGCACGATCCCGAGGCGCTCGAGTGGATTGATTACGTGCCGCAGGAAACGCTTTTCTGGCGGAGAAAAGCCTGGGACATTGTCGGGGGGATCGATCCCAGTTTTCAGTTTGCGCTCGATTGGGATCTCCTCGCGCGCTTCCACCAGGCACGATGCCGCATCGTGCGGCTCCCTTATTTTCTCGGCGCGTTCCGCCTGCACTCCGAGCAGAAGACGAGCCAGGCGATCCACACGACCGGGGCCGAGGAAATGAGGCGCATCCGCACTCGGTTTCACGGCGAGCGCCAGGACGACGCTCTCAGCATCGAGCGGCACGCGCGCCACACCCGGTTCCGGGGGGCACTCTGCTCCCGGCTGCTGGAACTCGGGATTCGCTGGTAGGCGGCAGGCTGGACGCGAGCGCCCCTTCAGAGAGGCGCGCAAGCAGGTGCATCGGCAGTTGCGGCATGCGGGCGACTCCGGAAAAGGAGAACATCACCTCAAGGCAGTCTGGAACCCGACAGGCGCGACTGCACGCGCCGGCGACGCACATTTTGATGCTGATTTATGCCGACGCCCGCTATCGGATCGCCTCCCCATGCTCCTCAGCATCGTCGTCCCCGTTTACAAGGAAGAGAAGAACATCCCCGAGTACCTGCGGCGGATCCGGCCCATCCTCTCCGGTATCACGGAAGACTATGAGCTGATCTTCGCGCTCGATCCGTCGCCGGACCGCACGGAGGACGTGATTCTGGAGCAGCGCGCGGCGGACTCGCGGATCAAGCTGCTCAAGTTCTCGCGCCGATTCGGGCAGCCGATGGCTACGCTCGCGGGCCTGCAGTATTCGTCGGGGGATGCGGCGATCGTGATGGATGTCGACCTTCAGGATCCGCCAGAATTGATCAACGACATGGTCGCCAAGTGGCGCGAAGGCTACGACGTGGTGCTGCCGCAGCGCCGGCAACGCACGGGCGAGCCCTGGATCAAGAAGCTCGTCGCCGGGACCGGTTACAAGGTGATCAACAAGATCGCGGACGTGCGGATTCCGCCGAATACCGGCGACTTCCGCCTGATGTCGCGCCGGGTGGTGAGCGAGGTCGTGAAGTTGAAGGAGTCTCACGGCTTCCTTCGCGGGATGGTCGCGGTGGTCGGCTTCAGGCAGGCGCTGATTCCCTTCGACCGGCCTCCGCGTTTTGCCGGTGAGACGAATTACAACCGGTTTTTCGGATCGCTGCGGATCGGGTTCAACGGGATCTTCTGCTTTTCGACCTATGCCCTGACGCTCAGCACGATGTTCGGCTTCATCCTCGCGGGGGGCACGTTTCTCTTCGCGCTGCTCTATGGCATCGCGAAGATTTTCGGCTGGCTTCCCTTTGCCTCGGGGAATCCCACGATCGTGATCTTGATCCTCTTCCTCGGCGGAATTCAGCTCATCAGCGTTGGTATTCTCGGCGAGTACATCGGCCGCATCTATGAGGAGGTTCGTTCGCGGCCGAAGTACATCGTGGACCGCGCGGAGGGATTCGGGGAGCAATGAGCAGTGGCGGCTCATCCCACGTGGGCCTGAAAACGAAACCGGCGGCGTCAAACCAGCCCGGGCGGCGGTTCGACCCTCTGGCGGCAGCCGTGTGCGCCGCGGTGCTGCTCGCAATCGGGTTTCTCAATTCGTGGGGCCCGTTGCCGGAATTCGTCGCACTGGAATGCGCGTTCCCGGTGTCAAAGTCCGGCGTCTGCGAGCCGCTCATCACCACCGGTGAATACGGAAATTCGGACTTCCTGACGGTGCGCTACAAGGACGGCAACTGCGCCTCGATCGCATACGATGCATGGGGTAGCGGAGGTCCGGAGTCGGCGCCATTTTCCTATGTGCCCGGAGAACGCCACTCGCTGACCGTCCGAATGCCCTCGCTCCTGGCGACCGCCAGCGAGGTGGATGTCCGAAGCGCCTCACTCCTCGTGAGTCTCGATGGCCGCGAAGTTCTTCGCGGAGGTGTGCCCTACCATCGTCGCAAACCACATGCCGTTTCATTCGGAACCAACGAGGTCGGCGGCAGCCCCGAGGTCCGCTTTCAGGGAAAACTGTGGACCACGACCGGTCGGGAGCTATCGGGCGGACTCCGAACCTACTTCACGTTCGGCCAGCGCATGGCTGCGTTCGCCTCGCGCCCGCTGCTGATCGCTGTGTTGTTGGCCGCCGGGATGCTCGCCGGGCTTGTGGTGCCGTGGCTCGCGCTGTGGTATCGCAAGCGGCGACCGAGTGAACTGCGCCCGCCCGCCACAACGCGTCCGCTGCTCTGGTTCTGGATTTCAGGGGTCATCGCAACATGGGCCTTCGCGCATGTGATCACAGGAGGCCAGTACAAGTTCGTGTACCCGGAGTCCTTCGGAAACTTCTATGACCATCAGGCGGTGAGCCTCCTCCACGGCCGCCTCGATGTCCCCGTCGAAGCGATCACCGACGAGGCGTTTGTTCACAACGGCAAGGCATACGGGTATTTCGGGCCGACACCCGCGCTGTTCCGAATTCCATTCGTCCTGCTCGGCGTGGGCTTCGGTCAGCTCAGCCGTCCGCTGATGGCGCTGCAGTTTCTTGCCTGCCTCGGCGCTGCGTATTCAATCCTTTGCCACGCGGTGCGCCTGCGCAGCAGCGGCGGCGCTTGGCCGTCCGCGTGGGCCACGGTGATGTTCGTCCTGGCGTCGGGGCTCGGCAGCACGCTGTTTTTTCTCAGCAGCCGGGCGTACGTCTACCACGAGGCTATCCTCTGCGGCGCGGCTTTCGGGCTCTGGTCGTGCGTATTCACGCTGCGATACCTGGAGGCGCCGCGCGCACGCTGGTGGATCGCCGCGCTGGTCTGCGGCATGTTAGCGGTGCACGCGCGGCCGCCGATCGGGTTGTACGCACTGTCGTTCGTCGGTGTCGTCGCTGCGATCCACCTCCTGCGGCGGCGGGCGGCCGGCGTCTCCGCGCCGTCCGGGACGACGCAGCTGATAGTCGGGGCGTTGGCGATTTTGGGCGTGCTCAGCTTCAACGGCCTCGGCTACCTGAAGTTCGGGACCTTCGACGGATGCCCGCTGAGGTACCACGTGCAGTACACGCCCGAAAGGCTGGCGAGGTTCGAAGGGCGGCTGTTCCACGCCGGCAATATTCCGTTCGGCTTCGATGTCTACTTCCGGCACCGCACGCTTCAGGTCTCCGGCAGGTTCCCCTATTTCGAAACGAAACCCATCGACCCGCGCCTCTACCGAACCGCGAAGCTCGACCTCGCGGAGCCGACCACCGGCGTCCCATGGGCAATGCCGGCGCTGTTCGTACTGGCATTGGTAGGGCTCTCAGCATGGAAGCCGAGCCAGGGTGGCCTGCGGTGGCAGCTGATGGCGATCTGGACGGCGGCGGTGCCGATGTTCGGCGCCAT
>JAJYAR010000376.1 GCA_021779435.1 bacterium | reverse complement strand
GGTACCGAGGGCGGGTGCGTAATGGCCGCGCCACCATTGAGTGACGGCGTCGCGAAGGACTTTCGCGGCGAGGCCGGAATCTTCCGTGCCGATGGCGACGGCGGCGAGGATGCGGTCGCGCCAGGCGGGGAGATCGGAGGACGGAGGAGGAGTTGCGAGGGCGTTGCGGAGGCGGGTTTCGAATTGGGTGCGTTGTGCTGGAGTGAGCGCGTCCTGGCACCAGTCGAAGACGAGGGCGAGAGAGCGGAGGTCCGTGTTGGGAGCGGACGCGGCGGCGATGGCTTTTTGGGCGGCGGCGTGGTCCTGGGTGACTTCGTAGTCGAGAGCCCAAGCGAAGGCGGCTTGCGGCATGGCGGCGCCGCCGGACATGAGGCGGTTCAGTTGCTCCCAGCGCATGGACTGGCGCTGGCGCTCGCGGCGGAGAAGGCGGAGTCTTTGCTGGGTGAGGAAGAGGCGCGGGTGGTCGGAGTAGACGTGGAAGCTTTCCTCATCGGCGGCGAAGGCGGGCGAGCAGAGAAAGCAGAAAAAACCGAGGGCGGCGAAGCGTCGCAAACCGTTTTCTATTGTCCCATAGCGGATTTGCCGGGGAGATCCGGGGCGAAGAATGTAAGGTGCGCGACGAGGGGGAACCGGGTTGTGTCAGGTGGACACACGGGCCGGACACGCTGACCCGTACGGCGAGCGGAGCGAGGCGCTAAGGTGCTGAAAATTCTTGCGCCGGGGACTTCATTTTTCGGCGGTGGAATTGCTACCCTCTATGGTGAATTGATGGAGTTACTGTTTCACCTGCCCTCTGATTGCAACGGGCGAAGCGGAGGCGAGTGGCCATCAGGAACGGCGTGCTTGCGGGAGCCGGTGTTTCAAGGATTTTACGAAGACCGCTCTTCTTTCGTTAGCTGGTTGCAACAGAGGGTCTTTTTTTGAAGGTGCCCTACTCCAGTCGATTCGCGGCGTGCGGGAGGCGCGCTGAAAGGAAATTATTGGTGCTCGCCCCGGATCCAGGGAAACGGTAAAGCGCTGGGGCTTCCAGCGGAGGAATTCAGGACGCGGGCCTCGCTGGGAGTGAACCTTTAGCGGGTGTTGTTGTCCATCGCCGCCGCGGCCGGATCCAAGCCCATCATGGGCAGACCGCATCGGACCCGGACCAGCTAAGTCCCTTCGACCCGGGTTCCGATGCGGGCCTTTTCCGGATGCGTCGTGCGCGCCCGGATATACGCCACATCATAGCAGCTATCCGGCTTAAGCTATAGGCAGCCGGCCACCCCGGAGGGGTGTGACCGGCGGCTGAGCGCCGATTGCTTTCGTGAAAATCTTCCTTTACTACATCGGGAAGCCGAAGAGCCGGGAGGCGAATGCTCTGGCCGGGGAGTACGTGAGCCGGATTTCGCATTCCGCGCGGTGCGAGATGCGGGAGGTGGACCCGCGGCGGTTTGTTCCGGCGGCGAAGCATCCAAGCGCTGTGCGGGTTTATCTGGATCCGGCGGGGGCGCGGATGGATTCGGCGGCGTTTGCGGCGTGGTTGGGGAAGCATCGCGACGAGGGGCGGGACGTCGTGTTCGCCGTGGGGGGCGCCGATGGGCTGCCGGAAGAGTGGCGGGACGGCGCGGGTTCGCGGATCTCCCTTTCGCCGATGACGTTTCCGCATGAGCTGGCGCGGGCGATGCTGGCCGAGCAGATCTATCGCGCGTTCACGATATTGCAGGGGCATCCGTATCCCCGCTAGGGGGGAGCGGGAAACCGCTGCGATACACTAGTTTAGTGGCTTGGTTTAACCGGCAGAAGCCGGGTGTGGAAGCTCCTCCGGACGAAGGTGGGCGCAAGGTCCGCACCGAGGGGTTGTGGGAAAAATGCGCGCACTGCGACCAGATCATCTGGCGCAAGACGCTGGAAGAGTCGATGCAGGTTTGCCCGAAGTGCGAGTACCACTTCCGCATCGACGCGCGGACGCGGCTGGCGTTGCTATTCGATGACGGCGAGTACGAGGTGCATGACGAGAAGCTCGGCTCGACGGATCCGCTGAAGTTTGTGGATTCGAAACCCTACTCGGAGCGGCTGGCTGCGATGCGGCGGGCGACGGCGCTGGGGGATGCCTTGATTTCGGCATCGGGCACGATGAACGGGCGGCGGGTGAACATCTGCGCGCTGGAGTTGAAGTTCATCGGCGGGAGCATGGGCGCCGTGATGGGCGAGCAGATCACGCGGGCGATTGAACGAAGCGCGCGGGAGCGGGTTCCGCTGGTGATTGTATCGGCGTCGGGTGGAGCGCGGATGCAAGAGGGAGCGGTGAGCCTGATGCAGCTTGCGAAGATTTCGGCGGCGCTGATGAAGCTGGACGAAGCGAAGGTGCCCTATATCAGCGTGATGACGGACCCGACGACGGGCGGGGTGACGGCGAGTTTCGCGATGCTGGGAGATCTGAACATCGCCGAGCCGGGAGCGCTGATCGGCTTCGCCGGGCCGCGCGTGATCGAGCAGACGATCCGGCAGAAGCTGCCGGAGGGTTTTCAGACCAGCGAGTTTCTTGTTGAACACGGGTTCCTCGACGCCGTGGTCAAGCGATCCGATCTTAAGGAGTTTCTATGCAAGGCGTTCGATCTGCTGATGATTTGAGTTTCGTTGAAAGCTACCAGGAGTCGCTGCGCGAGACGCTGGCTACGGTAGACATGAGCCGCGTGGCGGAGGCGATCCGGTGGTTTGAAGAGACGCGGGACGCCGGGGGTTCCATCTTCGTGTGCGGGAACGGTGGGAGCGCGTCGTCGGCTTCGCATTTCGTCTGCGACATGGTGAAGGGTGCGAGTTACTCGAAGCGGTCGCGGTTCCGGATTCAGGCGCTTACGGATTCGCTGCCGACGATCACCGCGTATTCGAACGACGTCGGCTACTCGAGCGTGTTCGTCGAGCAGCTACGTAACTTCGCGCGGAAAGGCGACTTGGTGATGTGCCTGAGCGGATCGGGCAAGTCGCCGAACGTGGTGGAGACGGCGCGGTATGCGCGGTCGATCGGCTGCCGGACGATCGGGCTGACCGGCTTCGACGGAGGCGAACTGGCGCGGCAGGTGGATTTGAATATTCACGCCGATTCCCCGCACATGGGGCGCATCGAAGACGCTCACATGATCGTGTGCCACACGATCGCTTACTACTTCATCGAGCGGTAACAGAGTCACTTTGCGGGCGGCTGTTCGAGGGGGACTTCGAAGTAGATAATCCCCTTGCCGGTGCGCATGCCCTGCATTCCCGTGAGGTAGAGCTTAGCGCCCCGAATGAGTTCGGTTTCGAAATAGAAGAAGCCGTAGGCGGATTCGTGCGGGGCGACCATCTGCGCGGTGAAGGCGCGCCCGTCGAGTTCCCAGTTGGCGAGGGGGTTTTTCTTTTTGGGAAGCGGGAAGGGGAGGCGCGGCGCGGGGGAGCCGGGGGAATCCTTGGGAATCCTGGCGGTGGTGGAAGCGATATCGGACGGGGGAACGGCCTCGATGTGACGGCCGTCGGGGAGTTCGTATTCGGCTTGCACGCCACTGAGCCGGAGGGGTTCGTCGAGGTCGTTTTGCACGATGACCAGGACGGGCAGAATGCCATAAT
>JAJYAR010000022.1 GCA_021779435.1 bacterium | reverse complement strand
CCCGGCAGCGGTACTTCGTCCGCGAGATGCTCGAGGCGACGGACGGCGGTCCAAACGTCGAACGCTGAGCCTTCAAGTCCAACGTCGAGCGGACCGGGAATGCCTTCGTATTCCTTCGTGATCGACTCCCTCCCTTCCCAATGCCCAAGCCACGGATCGTGTTTTTCGGATACAGCGAAGTCGGGTACGAGTGCCTGTCGCTGCTCCTGGAGCGCGGTGACAACGTCGTCGCGTTGATCACGCACGAGGACAATCCGAACGAGAAGATCTGGTTCAAGACGCCGGCGGTGGCCGCCCGCGAAAAAGGGATTCCGATCTTCACGCCGGAAAAGGTGAACACCCCGGAATGGATCGACCGGATCGCCGCGCTGAAGCCAGACCTGATTCTGTCGGTGTATTACCGGAACATGATCAGCACGAGGATCCTGGCGCTGCCATCGCTTGGCGCTTTCAACATGCATGGTTCGCTGCTGCCGAAGTACCGCGGCCGGGCCCCGATCAACTGGGCTGTCCTGCATGGCGAGTCGCGCATCGGGATGACGCTGCACCGGATGGTGAAATCGGCGGATGCCGGAGCGATCGTGGATCAGGACGGAGTCGAGCTCGGTCCCCGTGACACTGCTGAACAGGCCTTTCGGAAGGTGCTCCCCTGTGCGCGCCGGGTCCTTGCCCGGCAGATCGACGCGCTCCTCGCCGGCGCCGCGCCGGAGACGGAACAGGATGTCTCGCAGGCAACGTACTTCGGCGGCCGCAAACCCGAGGATGGAAGGATCGCCTGGACACAGACCTCGCGCCAGATCTTCAACCTGATCCGTGCCGTGACGGACCCGTATCCGGGAGCGTTCACCGAGTTCGGCGGCTCGCGGCTGATGGTGTGGTGGGCGGAGCCGGAGTCTGCGGCGACGCTAGACCGGCGCGGCAGGCCCGGGGAAGTGCTGTCTGTTTCTCCGCTGGTTGTCGCCACGGCGGACGGCGCCCTCGAACTGACGAAGACCGAATGGCGCGGCACGCCGCCAGTGCTGAAACCGGGCGACGTGTTTTCGGCGTATCGCGTATAGATTTTCTTCTATCGGGAGCCGTGCGGAGGAAGGGCCGCCGGGAACCCTGGAAGCCTTCTGGCGGTAGGAGCAGATTCATCTGCGACTGAATTCACCCGGGGTGCGCCCATGCTCGCGGATCGGTTCCGTGTGCGATTGCCGCACTTCATTTTCAACCTTCCCCTTTCAAGTCCGCAGCCTTTCAGTCCTTCTATTCCACCATGCCACTCAAAGTCCTCATTCTTGGAGCAAACGGCTTCATCGGCAGCTCTCTCACACACGCCATCCTCCAGCAGAAGGACTGGGAGGTGTACGGCATGGACATCGGCAGCCACAAGCTCGAGGACAGCCTGGGCAACCCGCGCTTCAAGTTCGTCGAGGGTGATGTCACCATCAACAAGGAGTGGATCGAGTACCACGTGAAGAAGTGCGACGCGGTCCTTCCGCTCGTCGCGATCGCGAATCCGATCCAGTACGTGAAGGACCCGCTGCGGGTGTTCGAACTGGATTTCGAGGCCAATCTCGACGTCGTCCGCAAGTGCGTGAAGTACAAGAAGCGGATCATCTTCCCCTCAACCTCCGAGGTGTACGGCATGTGCCCGGATCGGGTGCTCGATGAAACCACGAGTCCGCTCGTGTACGGGCCCATCGAGCGCCAGCGCTGGATTTACGCCTGCTCGAAGCAGCTCCTCGACCGCGTGATCTATGCGTACGGCATCCGCGACGGCGTGGACTACACACTGTTCCGGCCGTTCAACTGGATCGGGCCGAAACTCGACGACGTGTTCGAACCGAAGGAGGGCAGCTCGCGGTTGTTCACTCAGTTCATCTCGAACGTCATTTTCAAGAAGCCCCTGCAGCTCGTGGATGGCGGCAAGCAGACGCGCTCGTTCACGTTCATCGATGACGGCGTCGATGCGCTGCTCCGGATCATCGAGAACAAGGACGGCCGTGCCTCGCGCCAGATCTTCAACCTCGGCAACCCGAGGAACGAGGTCAGCGTGGCCCAGCTCGCGAAGCTGATCATCGCCGCCTTCAAGGAGTACCCGGAGTACGAGGAGCACGCTCGGCACGCGAAGGTCGTGGTGGTGCCGTCCGGCAAATACTTTGGAAAGTATTACCAGGATATTCAGAAACGCGTGCCGTCCATCACCGCGGTGAAGAAACAGCTCGGGTGGGCGCCGAAGGTCGACCTCAGGAAGGCGATCAAGCTCACGCTCGATTATCACCTCGCGCACAAGGACTACCGCCTGGAATGACCCGAGGCGGAACATCGAACATCCAACATTGAAAATTGAACGTCGAACGACGAGCCGGCCCCCGACTGCGTCGATGCTGGCGCGCCCGGCCGGCGCGTGCCCTCAGAACCCAGGCATCGATGAACGGACAAGGGCTCGGACTTCGATGTTGGACGTTGAATGTTCGATGTTGAACGTTCGCGGCGCAGCCGCCTGACCATGCCCCTTCGTCTGGCCCTCAAGGTGGATGTGGACACCGACCGCGGCACGCGCGTCGGCGTGCCGAACATGGTGGAGGACCTGCGTCGGGCCCGGATCCCGGCCGCGTTCCTTTTCTCGCTCGGGCCCGATCAGACCGGTCGTGCGATCACCCGCGTGTTTCGTCCCGGCTTTTTCAAGAAGGTGAGCCGGACGAGCGTGGTGAAACTTTACGGCGTGCGTACGCTCCTCAATGGCACGTTGCTGCCGGCCCCGCACATCGGCCGGCGGAATGCCGAGGTGATGCGCGGCGTTCGCAACGCGGGGTTCGAGGTCGGGATCCACTGCAACAACCATTACCGCTGGCAGGATTACGTGATGCGGATGCCCATCGAGCGCATCCGTGAGGAGTTCCTCGCCGCGCGGGCGGAATTTTCCCGGATCTTCGGAACCGAGGCGCGCACTGCCGGAGCGCCCGGCTGGCAAAGCAACACAAGGAGCCGGACCGTGTACGAGGAGGCGCACCTGCTGTACGCGAGCGACACGCGCGGCGCTTATCCTTTCTTTCCACGTGTCGACGGCCGTGTCTTCGAGACGCTCGAGATTCCAAGCACCCTTCCAACCTTCGATGAGCTGCTCGGCCGGCCCGAATATCCCGAGAACCGGATTGTCGCGCATTACCTGTCGCTGCTGCGCGAGGACCGCCTGAACGTGATCACGGTGCACGCCGAGATCGAGGGCATGGGACACCGGCCGCTCTTCCGGCAGCTGATCAACGCGTGCCTGGAGCGAGGCGCGGAGTTCGTCCGACTCGACGATTTCGCACGCGAACAGCTCGAGAACCGGGCGGCCATCCCTGTGTGTGATCAGCGGATGGCTGAGATCGATGGTCGCTCCGGGCTGGTGGCAGTCCAGGCGACAGCATAGGCCGGAAGCCCGATCGGTTTTACAGGAGCAAACTGAAGGAACCGAGGGCATGAAAGTGGCCCGTGCCGGCTGAAACACCGGACGCCAAATCCCGGAAGCCGGAGCGCAGGGCACTCCGCCCACAATGACCCGACCTTAAACGTTAGGCGCTAACCCTTCGTCGCCGCCAGGCGGCCACGCCGCGTGGCCGCGATTACCGCTCGACGCGACGGAGCAGCCAGGCGCCAAAGGCGAGGAAGATCAGATTTGGCACCCAGAGCAGCAGGTCCGGGCGATATTCGGGATGGCGATCGAGCACCTTCACCATGTTCAGAAGGATGTAGTATGCGAGTACCAGAAGGACGGAGACACCGAGATTGGCGGATGTCTCGCGACGCGAGACCTTGATGCCGAGCGGAACGGCAACGAACGCGAACGCGAACACGGCGAGGGAGAGATTGGCCTTCTCGCTCAGGACCATGGCGATCTCCATGCGCTGACGGGCCGCATCTTTCTCCTTACCCGGGAGGGGCGTTTCCTGCGCGAGGCGGGCCTGCTCGGCGCGGAGTTTGCCGAACGTAAGCCACTCGGGCTTCACATGCGCAATACCCTCGCCAAGCGATCCGCCCAGCGAGAGCCGGAGCTGTTCGCCGCGGTCGACCGACGGGGCTTTTGGCGATTTCCCGAAATCCTCGGGGTTCTCGACGTCGCGCTCCTCCACCTTCGCGTGGAACGGAGTCACGATCAGGCTGTTTGTGGACTCGTCGTACTGAATGCGACCTGACTCTGCGCGGATCAGCCGCCGGACCCGCGAGTGGCTGTCGAGCTGCCACACCCAGATATCGCGCAGCACGGTGCTGTCCTTGCCTCGCTCGCCGACGTAGACGACCATTCCCTTGAAATCCCGGATGAAGGTCTTTGGGACGATGAAGCTGAGCGGATTGGTCCTGATGGCGTCGGCGAACTCGCGGTGGTACTGCACCCGCGCCCACGGCATGGACTCGTAGTTCACCTGCAGGGCGGCAACGGCTCCGATTGCGCCGAGGATGAACACCGGCCGTGCGATACGCACCACGCCGAGCCCGGCGGCCCGCATCGCGGTCACTTCGCTGTCTGCGGAGAGTCGGCCCAGCGTCAGAAGCACGCCCGTGAGGATGCCCATGGGCAGGGCGTACGAGATCGCGAACGGAAGCAGCAGGAGAATCAGCCGGACGAGCATCGGAATGCTCAATTGGCCGGCGAGCAGCGGCCCCAGCAGATCCTTCACGAAATTCGCGAGCGCCAGGATGAAGGCGAACAGCCCCGCCGCCGCGAGGCAGGTGAAGAGGACGCTTTTGAAGATATGGCGATCGAGGAGGTTCAAACGGACACGGCGAGCCGCGCGCCTTCATCGCAGACGAGCCGCACGAGGGAAAGCATGGAATCGCGCGCGGTGTGGGGACGACAACCTCACATATCAAATTCAGATTCCAGATCTCATTTCCGAGGAGGGGTCCCTAAATTCCCAGCGACAGCTGTGGTTCGGTGTCGCCCGTGTCCTCGACTGCGGGCTGGATGCACTCGGGACTGTCGTTGCGGGTGTTGCTCACAGCGGCGCTGACGCGGAGCGCGGTCATGGTGCCAGCCTGCGCCGGGCCGAGGAAACGACCGAAGGCGGCTGGCTCGGTCGACGGCTCGTCCAGCCACTCGCGGCTCAGCTCGGGCGTCAGCATCACGGGCATTCGATCATGAATGGGTCGAAGGACGCTGTTGGGCTGGGTCGTGAGAATGGCACAGGTTTCCAGCTCCGTGCCGTCCTGACCGCGCCATGTTTCCCAGATGCCTGCGAGGCCGAAAGGTCCGCCGTCGCGCGCGGCGAAAAGCCAGGGCTGCTTCCTGGACCCGATGTTTTCCCATTCGTAGAAGCCACTTGCGGGGAGCACGCATCGCCGCGACCGCAGCGCGCCCTGAAAGCGTTTCGCCAGCGTCTCGGCACGGATGTTTACCAGCGGCCTTGCAGGCGCATCGGGCTTCGTCCACGACGGGATCAGCCCCCACGACATCGGCACCAGTTCGGGTTTCTGCGCGGCGCCCTTGCGAATCAGAGGGACGATCTGCGTCGGCGCGATATTGTAGCGGCTGTGAAACTCCTCGAGGCTGCGAAGCCCGAACTGCTTCACCAGCGCCTCGAGATCCTCACGTTTAAGAACATAGCGGCCGCACATCGTCAGGGAGCGTTGACGGCGAATGAACGCAAATCCGCGCGAATGCCAACCTTCGCGCTGCGCGTCGTGGAAAATGCAGGATGGAGGAGGCCGGACGCTTGCGCAGGTGGAGCGCGTTGTCCCCAACGCGCACGGGTCGCCAACGGCAGTTCGGCGCCGCGGCTTTACCGCAGGGCAGGTTGGGTGACCACTCCCGGCAGCTCCCTCAGGCTCTTCAGCTCGAAGAAACGTCCGTCGGACGGCGGGCGCACCACGCTGCGCTCGTGCTGCCACGTGAGCGGGTAGGGGACGTGGACGGCGGCTGCGCCGATCGCGAGTACCGGCAGGACGTCGGACTTGAGCGAATTTCCGACCATCAGGAACTCGTCCGGACGAACGCGCTGCCGTTGCAGCACCGCGGAATAGGTGGCCTCGTTCTTCTCGGAAATGATCTCCACTCCCGCGAAACGCGGGGCCAGCCCGGATTTCGCGAGCTTCCGCTCCTGGTCGCGAAGGTCGCCCTTGGTTATCAGCAGCAGCATGTGGTTTGCCGAGAGCGCCTGCAGCACGTCGGCGACACCCTCGAGCAGGTCAACCGGATGCTGCATCATTTCCTGACCGAGCCGGATGAGCGTACGGATCTCCTCGGCACCGATCTTGCCGTCCGTGAGTTCGATCGCGGTCTCGATCGCCGAGAGGGCGAAACCCTTCACGCCGTACCCGTACCGCTCGAGATTCCGCATCTCGGTGGCGAACAACGTGCGGTCGACGGTGCCGGCGTCGTGGTACTTTGCCAGGAGCGCGCGGTAGCGCGTGTGCACGTGTTCGAAGATCACCTCGTTGTGCCACAAGGTGTCATCCGCATCGAAGCCAATCACGCGCCAGCGAGTCATGCGCCGAAGGGAACGCGTGCGGGGCCGCACCGCAATCCAGAGTTGAGCCCGCAAAGTGGCGCGGATCGGAGCTGGTTATGTCGCAGACAGGCGCAAGGTCCAAGTCAGACTGGACACAGAGATCACGGGGCTCCGACACAGAGATACAGAGAATACCTTAAACCGCGAAAGCCTGATTTCAGGGGCGCACCGATTCGTGCGGGTGAGAGTTGTCGCGGAAGCCTCCGGCTTGGCTCGGGTTGGGCCTCCGTGCCTCTGTGGCAAAATCGGTATTCAACACCGGCTTGTCACCCATTGGGTGACAAATCCCTCCGGGGCGGGCCTTGGGTGAACGAACAAATTGTCACCCATTAGGTGACAATTCGCCGGGGGCCGGCCTCGGGGACTTGTGTCGTTTCCCGTCCAGCGAGCCTTGGTTCGGATCTGTGTCCATCTGAGTTCATCTGTGGTTCGAATCGGCCCGATCCCTTCCTGTCTGTTCGTGCTATTCGTGGTTCAAATTCGGTACTCAGGTTGAACGCCCGGCCTGATCCGGATCGACCAGCCACTTCAGCCTTTCAGCTCTTCGGTCCTTCAGCCTTTCTCCCACCATGCCATCGAAACCGATACCCGGGTCGACGGGCGAGGTGCTGACCTGCCTGCCTTCGCCATATCTTCCACACGGGCCGACCGGACTCCTTTACCTGCCGCGATTCCTGGCGAAATGCCGTTACGTGAAGGAGCACGGCGCGTTGCCGGCCAGCTACGCCAAGAACTACAAACGCGGGCTGGACCGCTTTCTCTGCATGCATCTCGGCATCGATCCCTCGGCCGTGGAGAAGATCGTGCACGCCTGCATCGACGAAGGAGTCGGCGAGGACGAACGCGACAGGCGGCTGTTAAGCCTGTTTCCCGCCGACCGGAAAGTCGCGAAATGGAATCGCGAGCTGGTTCAGAAAGGGATGACCGACGCCGGCCGCGATTTCCTGAAAGATGCGCTGACAGCGATGGGTTGCGCCGATCGGGTTGACGACATCAAGAGCGTTCCCGACCTCATCGATTTCGACGAAGGGCGGATCGAGTAAGACGCAGGGCGTGCCGCGGTTCGGTTCGTGGATGGCGAGAAACCGCTGCTTGGCCGGCTTGTCGATGTGACACGGCCGTCGCGCATGCCGGCCCCGGTTTCTTACTTTGCACTTTCTCCCAGTTGCTCCTATTTTTCGCGACCCATGGTCAAAGGTCAGAAAGTCATCTGCATCAACGATGTGTTCACTCCGGCGATCCGCGCGCTCTACAAGCAGCTGCCCGTGAAGGACAACATCTACACGGTGCGAGAGGTCTTCCTTGGCCGCGAGAAAATCGTCAAGGGCGGGGACAGTGCGACCGTCGGGCTGCTTTTGCAGGAGCTTACGAACCCGCCGGACCCCTTCCACAAAGGCGAGCAGGAGCTCGGTTTTTCGTCGGAACGTTTCGCGCCGCTGAACGAGCTCCCTGAGGAGCAGGCAGAGGTCGAAGAGGTTGTGGGCGTCGGTGCCTGGGCGCCCGTGTGAGGAAACGGCTGACGGCGAAAGCCCCAAGCCGGATTCTTGAAGCCAGAAAGCGGTTTTCCCGTGTCCCGCCGGGAAGGCCACGGCTGTAACCTAATAGGTTACACGACAGATCGGGTCTCCTCTCGACGCCAATGCATCGTGTAACCTATTAGGTTACAGTTTATCAACCGGTTCCGCGTCGCGCGCCGGTGCCTGCAACCTGGGATTCCGCGGGCGTCTGGACGTGGGATCTGCGCTTTCCCGCTTGCCGATCCAAGGGCCGGTCTCAACCCTCGGCAAAATCCACGCTCATGCCGAAACGCTCCGACCTGAAGTCCATCCTCATCATCGGTGCTGGCCCGATCATCATCGGCCAGGCCTGCGAGTTCGACTACTCGGGCACCCAGGCCTGCAAAGCACTTCGTGAGGAGGGCTACCGGGTCATCCTGGTGAACTCCAACCCGGCCACGATCATGACCGACCCGGAGTTCGCCGATGTCACATACATCGAGCCGCTTACTATCGGCTATCTCGAAAAGATCATCGAGGCGGAGCGTCCGGACGCGTTGCTTCCCACTCTGGGCGGACAGACCGCGCTGAACCTCTCGATGGAGCTGAACAAGGCCGGCATCCTCGAGAAGTACGGCGTCGAAATGATCGGCGCGAAGCCGGCCGCGATCGCCAAGGGCGAGGACCGCGAGTTGTTCAAGCAGGCCATGCTCAAGATCGGCCTCGACGTGGCGCGTTCGCGCACGGTGAAGTCGATGACCGAGGCTCTCGAGGCCGCGGAGATGCTCGGCACCTTCCCGCTGATCATCCGTCCGTCCTTCACGCTCGGCGGGTCCGGCGGCGGCATTGCGTACAACAAGGAAGAGTTCGACCGCATCGTGGCGAACGGCCTCGAACTCTCGCCCGTCCACGAGGTGCTCGTCGAGGAGTGCCTCCTCGGCTGGAAGGAGTACGAGATGGAGGTGATGCGCGATCACAAGGACCAGTGCGTCGTCATCTGCTCGATCGAGAATTTTGACCCGATGGGCGTCCACACGGGCGACTCCATCACGGTGGCGCCTGCGATGACGCTCACCGACAAGGAATATCAGATCATGCGTGACGCCTCCTTCGCGGTCATCCGCGAGATCGGCGTCGAGACAGGCGGCTCCAACATCCAGTTCTCCGTCGATCCCGACACCGGCCGCATGGTCGTGATCGAGATGAATCCGCGCGTGTCGCGCTCCTCGGCTCTTGCGTCGAAGGCAACCGGCTTCCCGATCGCGAAGATCGCCGCGAAGCTTGCGGTGGGCTACACGCTCGACGAACTGCGCAACGACATCACCCGGCTCACGCCCGCGAGCTTCGAGCCGACGATCGATTACGTCGTCACGAAGATCCCGCGCTTCACGTTCGAGAAGTTCCCGGATGCGGACGCCACGCTCACGTCGGCGATGAAATCGGTCGGCGAGGCGATGGCCATCGGCCGCACGTTCAAGGAATCGATCCAGAAGTGCCTGCGTTCGCTCGAGACCGGAGCCCGCGGCTTCGGCGGCGGCCGCAACGGCGGCGACGATCCCGTCGAGGAGAAGGTCATCAACGCGAAGCTCGGCACGCCGAACGCGGAACGCATTTTCTACATCCGCCACGCCTTCCGGGCCGGCTACACCGTCGAGCGGATCTTTGAACTCACGAAGATCGATCCGTGGTTCCTGCACCAGCTCCGCGAGATCTGGGAGATGGAGGAGTCGCTCCGGAAGTCCGCCGGCCCCGGCGCCAACGGCAACGCACTCGCGATCGACACGGCTCTCTTCCGTCGCGCCAAGCAGTTCGGGTTCTCCGACGTCCAGCTCGCGCACCTGCTGAAGACCGATTTCGCCACGGTCCGCACCGAGCGGAAGGCTCGCGGCATCAACACAACCTACCGGCTGGTGGACACCTGCGCGGCCGAGTTCGAGGCGTTCACGCCGTACTACTATTCCAGCTACGGCGACGAGAACGAGATCATGAAGCCCTCGGGCAAGAAGAAGGTCATGATCCTCGGCGGCGGACCGAACCGCATCGGCCAGGGCATCGAGTTCGACTATTGCTGCGTCCATGCGAGCTTCGCACTGCGCGAGCTCGGCGTCGAAAGCGTGATGGTCAACTCGAACCCCGAGACGGTTTCGACCGACTACGACACCAGCGACCGGCTGTATTTCGAGCCGCTCACGCTCGAGGACGTCCTTGAAATCTACCAGCAGGAGAAGTGCGACGGCGCCATCGTCCAGTTTGGCGGCCAGACGCCGCTCAACCTGGCCACCGCCCTCAAGGCGAATGGTGTGAACATCATCGGCACCTCGCCCGAAAGCATCGACGCGGCCGAGGACCGGAAGCTCTTCGCGGCCATTCTCCAGAAGCTGAAGCTCAAGCAGCCCGAGAATCGCACCGCGCTGAGCGAGGCGGAGGCAATCACCGGTGCAGGCCAGCTGGGCTACCCGGTGCTCGTGCGCCCGTCCTTCGTTCTCGGCGGCCGCGGCATGTTCATCCTCTACAGCGAGGACGAACTGAAGGCCGTTGTCCGTCAGGTGTTCGATGTCATGCCCGGCAAGCCGGTGCTCATCGACAAGTTCCTCGAGGACGCCATCGAGCTCGACGTGGACTGCATCAGCGACGGCGAGACGTCGGTGATCGGCGGCATGCTCGAGCACATCGAGTACGCCGGCGTGCACTCCGGCGACGCCGCGATGGTGATGCCTCCGCACACGCTTCCGAAATCGATGCTGACGACGGTCCGCAAGGCCACCTACGAACTCGCCCGTGAGCTCAAGGTGATCGGCCTGATGAACGTCCAGTTCGCGATCAAGGCCAACGAGCTGTACGTGCTCGAGGTCAATCCGCGCGCGTCCCGCACGGTGCCGTTCGTCGCGAAGGCGATCGGCGTCCCGCTCGCAAAACTCGCCGCGAAGGTGATGGCCGGAAAGAAGCTCAAGGAGCTCGGCTTCACGCGCGAGCAGAGCCCGAAGCACTGGTGCGTGAAGGAGGCGGTGTTCCCCTTCGTCCGCTTCCCGGGCGCCACGATCGCCCTCGGACCCGAGATGCGCTCGACCGGTGAGGTCATGGGTCTCGACGAGGACCTCGGTGTCGCCTTCGCGAAGGCGCAGGCGGCCGCAAAGCCGGGACTCCCGACCAAGGGCAACGTCTTCCTCTCCGTGAAGGACGCCGACAAGCAGCGCGGCGTGAAACTCGCGAAGGCGCTGGAGCAGCTCGGATTCACGATCTACTCGACGAGCGGTACGGCGAAGACGCTGGCCGAGGCGGGTGTCGCCGTGAAGAAGCTCGCCAAGATCCAGGAAGGCCGTCCGAACGCCATCGATCTTATCAAGAACGGTCAGATCCAGATGATCATCAACACGCCGGGAGGCATGATCCCGCGCCGCGACGAGAACGCGATCCGCTCGGCGGCTTACGCGCACAACATCTGCATCATGACTACCATCACCGGGGCCGCCGCCGCCGTGGAGGGCATCCGCGCGTTGAAGGAAAAGCAGGTCTCGGTCCGTCCGCTCCAGAAGTACCATCATAGCGTCAACATTGTCGGGTAGGAAGTTTTCGATTCTCAGGCCGGGGCGCTCACATTGTGTGCGCCCGTCGCAAACAGCGGGGAGGGCACCCCGCCCACAACGAAACGCCGACAAGCGGGATTGATTGTAGGCGGGGTGCCCTTACCCCGCTTCTTCCTCGCGTCACAGCCCGCGGGTCGGTGACACGGCCCCGGGCGAAAAGCCACC
Organism: bacterium; assembly: GCA_021779435.1. The sequence continues at coordinate 3,230 of JAJYAR010000022.1, read as the reverse complement.
GTGACAATTTGGCGCCAATCGCCTAAGGTCAGCCCTCTTATGTCGTCGCCTCACGCTCCCACGTTGATCGCCCTGCTTCACGGTCCCGACCAGACCGGGCTCGTTGCACGCGTGGCGGGTTGGATCTTCGAACGCGGCGGCAACATCCTCCATGCGGACCAGCACCGTGACATGGAGCTGGGCATCTTCTTTCAGCGCATCGAATGGGCGCCGACGTTTGCCGATCCGACGGTTTCTCCCGCCGCGGTTCAGGCTGGCGGCAAAGGGCCGCACAATCGTCCGGCAAATCTCGCGGCGGCGGCCGCCGAGTTTACGGCCTTCGCGACCGGAACGCTCGGGATGCAGGTGGAGATCCAGTCCTCGGCCGACCACCCCCGCGTGGCGCTGTTCGTGTCAAAGGCGGATCACTGCTTCCACGATCTCGTGCTGCGCTGGAAGGCGGGCGAGTTCGCCTGTGACCTGGTCGCCGTCGTGGGAAATCACCCCGACCTGGCCGGGGCGGCGCGCGGGTATGGAATTCCGTTTCATCTCATCCCTGTCACCGCTGCGACGAAGGCGGCCGCCGAGGCGCAACAGATTCGCCTGATGCACGAGCTGAAGGTCGATTTGGTTGTCCTCGCCCGGTACATGCAGGTGCTTTCCGCCAATTTCCTCTCCGAGCTCGGTGCGCCGGTCATCAACATCCACCACTCGTTCCTGCCGGCCTTTGCGGGCGGGAAGCCGTACCACCAGGCCCATGCTCGCGGCGTGAAACTCATCGGCGCCACGGCCCACTACGCCACGCCGGACCTGGACGAAGGACCGATTATCAACCAGGACGTTGCCCGCGTAACCCACCGGCACGGAGTCGAGGACCTGGTGAGGAAGGGGCGTGACTTGGAGAAGATCGTTCTCGCCCAGGCGGTCCGCTGGCATCTCGAGGGCCGCGTGCTCGTTTACGGCAACAAAACGGTCGTCTTCGACTGACGCCGGTCGGGCGTCCTCGAAGGCCTGGCGGCCCGGTCGTGTTCCCATGGCCGGTTGCGGGAGCGGCCGGATTTCAGGTGGTCCGCGGCCGGCTTAGGCTGTGTGGTGAAAAACTCCCTCACTCGCGGCCGAGGGCGGCTGCCATGATCACGACGCAGACCACCGCAGTGAGAAGGCATATTGCCTTCAGCACGGATGCTGTGAATCGAACGATCGTCATGCAGGCTATGACGTCGGGGTGGCTGCCATGTTACACGGGTAATCCCAGTATTTGGGCCGTTCCGTGTCATCGACGGGCGAGATCCCCCAATTTCCTGCATGGACACCCGCGTACGCTTTTGCTCTCGTCAACGGTTCCAACGCAAAATTCTGCGCATGCCCATGGCCGCAACTCCTCCTTCCAACTCGAATCCTTCCGGCGATCCCCACAACGCACCTGCCACTCCGGTACCGCCGTCGTTTGAGGAGAACCTTCACGAGTTCTGGAACAAGAACAGGACGATCATCATCGCCCTGGTCGTTCTCGTGCTGGCCTTCATCGTCGGCAAGGGCGTCTGGGAGCGCGCTCAGGCGAACAAGGAGGCCGACATCCAGAACGCGAAACAGGCGGCCACCACCCCTGAGAAGCTGAAAGCGTTCATCTCCGCACACCCGAGCCATCCGCTGGCCGGGGTCGCGGAGCTGGAACTCGCCGACAAGGCTTACACCGAAGGCAAGGCGGCCGACGCCATCGCCGGCTACGACCGTGCGATTTCGATTCTCAAGTCAGGACCTCTCGCCGATCGGGCACAGCTCGGCCGTGCGATTGCGAAGGTCCAGGGCGGCCAGCGTGCCAACGGCGTCAGTGAGCTCACGCAGCTCGCGAGCGACGCGAAGCAGCTCAAGTCCATCCGGGTCGAGGCTGCCTACCACCTCGCGGCGATGGCTGGCGAAGCCGGCAACTCCGCCGACGTCCAGAAGTACGTTGATCTCATCAACCAGGTCGACCCGACCAGCCCGTGGGTCCGCCGCGCGATGATCCTCCAGGCGCTGACGCCTGCCGCAAAGGCCGCCGCGCCCGAGGCGGCGCCGGCAGGCATCCAGCTGAAGGTTCCGGCCAAGTAATCCGGAAGCCTCCACTCTCAAACGCCCGCAGCCGCGGGCGTTTTTCGTTTCCGCTCACCACCCGAGCCAGCGCCAGAGGTGAATGAGCCCCTCGGTCGCAGCAGCTCCGATCGCCGCGAAATACAGCAGGGTGAAGAGGAAGACCGCGTAGCCGATCAGGACAAACACGCCGTCGCGCTCGAGCAGTCCGCACGCGAGCAGCAGGATCACCCAGCCGGGAAACATGTTCGTGAAGGGAACGACGATCGGCAGCGCGAGGAGAAAGCCCGCCGCCACGATGGTCAGAAGGTGCACGACCTTTGGCCGCGCGCCCGTCCAGTTGGGCCAGCGGGGATGAAGAACACGCTCGATGAACCGCACCAGGCGGGCCGTCACGGGAATCACCCGTTGGAAAAAACCCTTCGGCAGCGGCCGTTCCAGCAGGCGCTTCGGCAGCCATGGGAGCCGGTTAGCCGCCAGCTGGGCCGCGATCACGGCGATGATGCCGCCGAGAATGGTCGAGGATCCGGGCACCGACACCGGCAGCACGAACGGCAGGGCGAACAGGACGATCAGCAGGGTGTACGCGCGGCCCTCCAGTGCGAGCACCAGGTCCCTGAGCGTCACGGCTCGCTCAGCGAACAGCGTCCGCAGGTCTTCGAGCTGCTCCGACAGCAGCCGTTGTCCCGCCTGACGCTGCTGTGTCACGGTGCTCACGTGCCGCGTCGGTTTCCGTAGAGCTCGACGTGAAGGCGGTGCGCGTATCGGTATCCGCGCTCCTTGCACAGCTCGGCCAGCCACGAGGAGCGCGAGCGAAGCCGCTCCAGCGTCGTGCCTTCGGGCATCAGCAGGACCTTGTGCGGCGGGATCTCCCGGTGCAGCGCGCCGAGCATGTGGGCGAGTTCCTCGATGTCCTCCGGCCGCGACACCACGAACTTGAACTGGTACGGATATGCGTCGATCCACGCCCGAACCACGTCCGGCTGCCACCGCGTCGCCTCATGCTTTCGCCGCCAGGCCAGGTTCTCCAGCGGGTCCGGCGCGGAATTCAGCAGCTTTGGGGAAAGCGAGGCCAGGTCGCAGGCGATTCCCTCCGGGGCGACGGTTGCCGCAGTCTCGATCGTGATGTGCCGGCCGCCCTGCTTCAGCGCCGAAGCGAGCCCGCGGATGTCCTTGGCGAT
>JAJYAR010000375.1 GCA_021779435.1 bacterium | reverse complement strand
AAGTGTCCGAGTTCGTGCGCGAGCACCGCTTCGACCTCGTCCGCCTGCAGCCGCTCGATCAAGGTGTCGTAGAACACGATGCGCCGCGCCCCGCCCAGGCCGGCGAAATAGGCGTTGCCATGGCTGGATCGCCGCGAGCCGTCCATCGTGTACACGCCGTTGCTGCGGAAGCCGGTGCGCGCCAGCAGGGCGCCGATGCGATCGAGCAGGGGGCCGTCGGCCAGCGGCGTGAACCGATTGAAGATCGGCGCGATCCAGCGCGGGTAGGCGGCGGTCAGCGCGAGCGTGAACACCGTCCAGACCGCCCAGGCGGCGAGCCACCACCAGGGCCCGGCGCTGTGCATGCAGGCCAGGACCGCCGCGGCGAGCGGCGTCCCGAGCGCGATTGCAAGCAGGGCCGTCTTGAGCGCGTCGAGGGCGAACATGCCCGGCGTCATGCGGTTGAAGCCGAAGCGCTGTTCGAGGCGGAACTGGCGGAACCACTCCAACGGCAGGTCGGCGACCGCAAGCAGGGCGAAGATCGCTCCGACCAGCGCCAGCTCGCCGGCGAACCCGGTGCCCAGGCGCGCGTCGAGGGCCTCGCGCACGAGACGGATTCCGCCGCCCCAGGTCAGCAGCGCGAAAAGGAGCCCTTCGCCGAGCATCTCGACGATGGCGAATCGCTGCTTCGCGATCGTGTAGCGCGCCGCGCGGGCGTGCTCCTCGGGACGGATGGCGGCGGCGAACGCCGCCGGGACGGTGTCCGCATGGCCGGATACGAAGCGGATCTGCCGCGTCGACAGCCACAGCCGCAAGGCGAGATTCGCCGCGACGGCGGCAAGGATGATCCAGGTGGCGGACAGGGCGGATGGCACGCGGAGGGTGCGGAGCGGATGGGCGGGTGGGCTATGCGAAAATCGCCGGGATCCAAACCCGACGCGACGAAAATTATATGGCACAGGATTCCCCGGCCGCTCCCGAGACGGCTGCGCAGACATACGACGACAACCGGTTGATCTGGATCGACATGGAGATGAGCGGCCTGCGCCCCGATTCCGATCGCATCCTCGAGATTGCCGTGGTCGTCACCGACGCCGAACTGCGCACCGTCGCCGAGGGACCGGTCGTCGTCGTGCATCAGTCCGACGCCGTCCTGGACGGAATGGATGCCTGGAACAAGGGTACGCACGGCCGTTCCGGCCTCATCGAGCGGGTCCGCCAATCCACGGTCGACGATGCCGCGGCGGAGAACGACGTGCTGGCGTTCCTGGCGCGCTACGTCCGGCCGGGAAAATCGCCGATGTGCGGCAACTCCATCTGCCAGGACCGGCGCTTCCTCGCGCGCTGGATGCCGCGCCTGGAAGCGTTTTTCCACTACCGCAACCTCGACGTCAGCACGCTCAAGGAACTCGCGCGGCGCTGGAACCCCGAGGTGTACCGCAGCTTCGAGAAGAAGAGCCGGCACGAGGCGCTGGCCGACGTCTACGAATCGATCGACGAGCTGCGGCATTACCGGACGCGCTGGATCGAGGCGCCGACGGCTTGACCGACCTGCGGCAACGCCCAGGCCAGCCCGGCCGATGACCGCCGATGATCGTGCGGCGGCGGATGGCCGCGGATGACCGGAATCCACGGTGATTTCGACGCTGACGAGGGTGGCGTCCGGGATCCGGTGCTCCCGGACGTCCTCGCGCCCGACCTGGACGTCGTTTTCTGCGGCACCGCCGTCGGCGAGGCCTCCGCCCGCGCGGGCGCCTATTACGCCGGGCCGGGAAATCGCTTCTGGCCGGCGCTGCACGAGGCCGGATTCACGCCCGCCCGGCTGCAGCCGCAGGACTATCGCAGACTGCTCGACTACCGCATCGGATTGACCGATCTGGCGAAGCGGATCGCCGGCAACGACGTGATTCTTTCCCGGGCGGATTTCGACTGCGAAGGGCTGCGGCAGCGGATCGAACGAATCCGGCCGCGCGTCCTGGCCTTCACGTGCAAGCGGGCGGCACAGGAATTCACGGGGTTGCGGCGCATCGATTACGGCCTTCTCGACCGTGCCGAGTTCCCGGAAACCGGGATTTTCGTGCTCCCGTCTCCATCCGGATCGGCGTGCCGGTACTGGAGCATCGAGCCGTGGAAGCAGCTCAGGCGATTGCTTCCCGGCCGGAATCCGGACGTCTGATTCAGATTCTATCTACCGATCCCGTTTGTTGATATCCTGATGCGCTTCACGTCGATGAAGTCGGCGCCGCAAATGCTGGAGCGGCTGACCGACGGAGCCGCTTCCGGACTTTGGGTGTTGCCAGGGGAGAGGGGATGCGATGGGCGGGAAGAACGGAAAGAATCCGGAAAAGAACAAGAAGGGGTACCACAAGGGGCTGCTGCAGAAGACGGTCGTCGAGAGCGTGGAATTGACGCGCTACGCTGTAAAGGGCAGGAAACCGGACAAGAAGAAGGTGGTCCTCAGTACCCATGGTGAAGTGGCTTTTTTCGACAGGGGGGTAACCACCTGGAGATTGGACCTGGCCAAGAGCAAGCCCGTGGGCGAGGTGGGTATCGATACGCCGCACGTGGTGGTTGGGGCCGACTGGTATACCGCGCAGCAAGCGTTGGAGAAAGGCATCGAGGTGGTTCACGGCGGAAGCGCCAACATCTTTGGCAGCATGGGCGCTCTGCTGGTGCCGGAAGGATTTTCCATCCCCACTGTCACGGCAACGAGGGAAAATGTCCGTCATTATGGCCTGCAGTTGATCGGAAACGGAGAGGTGTTCGGGGCTATCTCCGATCAGTTCCAGATTGCGATGATGCGCTACGACTACGCCAAGGACTACAAGAGGGATTTCCTGATGCAGAAGTACGGGGGAGGCGGCGTCTTTGTCGAGACGCATGACTTTCCTCATATCCACGTGCCGCTGTCCGAGTCGTGCGGCGGCTACATCGTCATCGGCAAGAAGGCGACTGACGCCAAATTCCACTTCACCGCTTTTCGCATTCCATACGGGTACGCACTCTACACGCCCTCCTACACCATCCACGGCGACGGCACGTTGGTGGGCGAGTACGCGCTCACGGTGGCCGACTCGGCCATGTGCACCGCGGACACCGTCCTGATATACAACAACCGGACCCTCAGCATGGCGCGTGACGTGGTTCCGGACTGGAGCCTTGAGCATGAGAGATAGCAGAAAACCAGCAGTGGAAACCGACGACGAGGGCCTGTACAAGACCCTGCTGGAATCGACCAAGGCGATTCCGTGGAAGCTCAACTGGACCACCAAGGAGTTCGAATACATCGGCCCGCAGATCGAGAAGCTGCTGGGCTGGAGTCAGGCGACCTGGGCGACCGCCCAGGACTGGATCGACCGCATTCATCCCGACGACCGGGAGGCGACGGCGAACAAGTGCATCGCGCAGTCGGAGTGTGGTGTCGACCATGAGGCGGACTACCGGGCCCTGACGTCGGATGGCGGCTACGTCTGGGTGCGCGACGTGGTGCACGTCCTGCGCGAGAACGGGGTGACCACCGCGCTGGTGGGCTTCATCTTCGATATTTCCGAGCGCAAGGCGATGGAAGACGTGCTGGTGCGGCTGAACAAGCAATTGGAGGAACTTTCGTTCCACGATGC
>JAJYAR010000374.1 GCA_021779435.1 bacterium | reverse complement strand
GTTGTAGGGTATGAGATTGACGTGGGCGTGGAGGTCGCGGGCGATCTCGGAGAGCCTGAAGGCCTGGTCGAGGGCGTCGTTCACGTCCTCGATGAGGATGAATTCGAGGGTGACCATCCGGCCGTGCTTCTCTGAAAAGGCCTCGATGGCGGGGACGAGCTTCGAAAGCGGGAACGCCTTGTTCACCGGCATGATCTTCTCGCGGACCTCGTCGGTTGCGCCGTGCAATGAGATCGCGAGCCGGAACCCGATTTTCTCCTCCGCGAGCTTCAGTATCTTGGGAACGATGCCGCTCGTGGAAACGGTGATCCGTCGCGCGCCGAACCCGAGGCCCCACTCGGCGTTCACGATCGTCAGCGCGCGAAGGAGCGCGTCGTAGTTGGCGAGCGGTTCGCCCATGCCCATGACCACGATGTTGTCGAAGGAGGCGAGTTCGGCGTCGGCGCGCGTCGTACGTTCGTCCTCCCGCCGGCAGACCTGCATCAGCTGCGCGACAATCTCGCCGGCGCTGAGGTCGCGCTTGAGTCCGGCGAGCCCGCTGGCGCAGAACACGCAAGCCATGGCGCAGCCCACCTGCGTCGAGATGCAGATCGTCTTGCGCGATTCGTCGAGTCCGACGCCCTCCTGCGGAGCGCGTATGATGACCGTCTCGATGAGCGAGCCGTCGCGCATCTCCAGGAGCAGTTTGTCGGTTACGTCCTGCGAGTGCTTGTTGAGAACGAGCGTCGCCGGCAGGAAATCGAAGGTTTCGGCGAGCCAGGTGCGCAGCGGTTTGGAGAGGTTCGTCATCTCGTCCCAGGACTGCACCCGCTTCTTGTAGTACCAGTCCATGATCTGTTTCGCGCGGAAAGCGGGTTCGCCGCGCGCACGGAGCTTCTCCGTGAGCGAGTCGAGCGTCTCGCCGCAGAACGGCGGCTTTTCGGGCGTGAACTTCATGCGGCCGAGAACGTGGAGCGCTCCCTGGCAGGCGTCAAAGAGGATGTCCGGCCCGATTTCGCGCGCAGCCCGGCGAGTTGGGTGAAGCGGGTGAATCGCTACTGCGCCCGGGCAAGGACAATGCCCTGTGTATGAAGGCTGTCCGTGAGAGCGAATGCCTTCAGGGATTCGAGGAACCTGTGCGGGGCCGGCGACGCAGAGTTGGGCCATCGACCACCTTTGCGGGCAGGGTGAGGCTCGATGGGCATTCCGGCAGACCGCGCTCGTTTCGCTGCAACTGCGCGATCAGGAGTTCGACGCTGCGCGCGCCGATCAGGGCCGGCTGCTGGTCGAGCCCCGCGACCGCCCTGGTGGTCTTGGTGAGATTGAGGCAGGCGAAGCCGGCCTGGCTTGGGACGCGACAGCCAGCGTCTTTCATCATGTCCAGCACCTCGACATGATGACTGAGCACGACATCCGGCCGGTAGCGTTGGAACCAGGGGAGAAATTCGGCCGACGTAATTGAGGCAGCCCTACGCACCGGAACCGCTTCGATCTCCGGATTGCCCTCCTGGAAGGCATGAAAGGCGGCGCTCATCCGGAGGTGGACGCGTTCGTCCCGGCCGGCCTCGAGAAACACCCCCGGGCGACGGTAACCGCGCGCAACCAAATCGTGGAGCAGCACGAGAATCGAGCGGTAGTGATCGCAGCAAACTGCGTGCAGGTATGGTGGAGCGATCACGTAATCGGCGCTGACAGCGGCGTAGGCCCCCCAGTCGAGGCGTGCCAGATCGTGCGGGCGCCAGAAGGGCAGCAGCACGAGTCCCTCGATCCCGCGGCTCTTCAGGATCGAGTCCAGGCGGGCAACCGGAAGGTTCTCCGGCCCGAGGACGTAGGCCTCGAGGGTGAAACCGAGATCCTCGGCGCGGGCCTTCGCTCCGAGCTGCAGTTGGCGATGAAACGGACCGTGGTCGGGCCGGTCGGGCTCCGCGAAGTCCACGCACGCGATCACGCCGTGGAATGCGTAGCCGTGCAATCGGCGCATCGCAGACATGACGGTTGTGACCATCGGGTTCCGGCGATATCCCACCTGGGCGGCCGCCTCGCGCACGCGCCTCGCAGTGGCGGGCGCCACCGTCGTGTCGCCGCGCAGCGCGTTGGCGACCGTGGCTTTTGAGAGTCCGACCATGCGGGCGATGGAGCGGATCGAAGGCTGGGGTGAAGTCATCCGGCTTAACTGTCTAGAAGACAAACGGGTCGTGTCGCACCGACATCGACCCGCAATGGCTGGTGACGTTACCGCAGCTTGTCAATGTCTTCACTCTATGAATACTCCCGCTCTATTGCTTCGTGGTGGCCGCGCCGCGTATATAACCGCAGCGCTCCTCCTATTCACCTTGTTGCCGGGCATTACCCTGTCCGCCCGGGCACAGGCCACCGACACCGGCACCATCGCCGGCACGGTGGTTGACACGGCCACCGGAAGCTTCCTCAGGGGAGCTCTTGTCCAGGTTGACGGCAGCACGTTGTCTGAAGTGACGGAAGCGAACGGATCCTTCCGGCTCACCGGTGTTCCCGCCGGTTCGCGGAACCTGACCATCAGCTACGCCGGCCTGGAAACGGCGAAACAGTCCGTCGCAGTCACCGCGGGGCAAGTCACCCGCCTCGAGGTCGGCCTTACTTCGCAGATATACCAATTGCAGAAATTCGTGGTGGCCGGCGAACGCGAGGGGCAGGCCGCGGCGGTCAATCAGCAGCGCACCGCCAACAATCTCAAAAATGTCGTCGCCTCCGACGGCTTCGGCGATCTCGTCGACAACAACGCGGCAGAGTTGCTCAAGCGCCTCTCAGGGGTGGCCATGGACTACAATGGCGAGGATGCCTCGGGCATTCGTTTGCGCGGCATCGACCCGGTGAACACCTCGGTGACGGTCGATGGCAACAGTCTGGTCAATGCCTCGTCCGCGGGCTACGGCGATCGCGCCGCGAATTTCCGGCAAGTGACCGTCGAGAACATCGAGACCATCGAGGTGAACAAGGCGCCGTCGGCGGCCCAGCCTGGAAATTCGCTTGGCGGCCAGATCAATTTCATCACCAAGAGCGCGTTCAGTCAGAAGGGACGTCGCATGCAGCTGACCACAGGCCTGAATTTGAATACGGCGGCGATGACACTCGGGCGGACCCCACAGGGCGCGAACGGTGAGTCCCGAGCGATGTTTCCCTCGATTGCGGCCACTTATTCCGACGTCTTCGGCAGCTCCGCAAAGCAACTCGGAGTCAGTGTCACGACAACCTTCGACGGGCGGTATCGCTATAACACCAACTATGCGCCGTCGTATTCGTATGTGCCGGCGATTGCCAGCGGCGCAGCCGTAGTGCCCGAGTCGCCAACCATCGCCAGCTCGCTCTCGCTCAGCGAGGCGTCGGCCGCCTCGCGCCTGTTTACGCTGGCGCTCAATCTCGACTATCGGCTGTCGCCCGACACGACGGTCTACTCCCGTAACGCCTTCCGCAAAGGTCGCAACCTGTGGAGCTACAACCACAGCATCAGTTTCAGCCCCGGCACCCAGACTTCGGGTTCAGGCGCCGGCCAGGTCGCAATCAACGGCAACACCACCGACCAGATGGTGGCGACAAGCGGCACGATCACGAAGACGGCCGGCGCGTCTGGCGCAGGCAGCTTCAAC
>JAJYAR010000373.1 GCA_021779435.1 bacterium | reverse complement strand
TGAACTGCCACTGATAGGTCACGCCGCGGCCGTTGGCCACGGTCGCGGTGACGGAGAAACTCACCGCCTGTCCCGGTTTCACGCCGGCCGAGGCAGGCTGCGCCGTGATCGTCGGCATGCCGGCAAGGTCCACCGCCCGGCCAAGCCGGCGCACATTGTTCCGATGCATCGGCCAGGGCGAACGGGCCGCATCGATGCCGACATCGAACGCATGCACCTTCGCGTCATAGGTGGACACGTACAGCCGGCCCGCCAGCAGCGCCGGAGCGCCGTAAACCGTGGAGCCAACCGCATATTTGCGGCGCAGCACGCCATCGGAGGTCAGCGCATGCACATAACCGTCGTCGCTCCCGATGAAAACCGTGCCGTCCTCGCCGAGCACCGGCGCGGTCCCGCGGATGATGTCACCCGTCGCATACTCCCACTTTTTCGTACCGGCTGCGTCGAGCGCGTAGAGCTTTGAATCGTAACTCGCGAAGTACACATAGCCGCGATTGTCGATCACAGCGGACGCCGACAGCGGTGCGCTCGTGTCGAAATGCCACCGCTCAGTTCCGTCCGGCTTGATCGCGAAGAACCGGCCGTCGTAGTTTCCGACATAGATCGTTCCGTCGGTGCCGAGCGCCGGCGAGGCGTAGGTCTCGGCACCCATGTCGAACGGCCGTGCCCACTTGCGCGTTCCATCCGGATTGATCGCGTACAGCGCCTTCTCGCTGCTGGCCGCGATGTAGATCGTCCCATCCGGCGCGATCACCGGCGGAGAGTACGTTTCGCCCGGCGCAGCGGAGGTCCACTTCTTGGTCCCGTCCGCGCCGAAGGCGTACAGCTTGCCGTCATCGGATTTCACGTAGCATGTGCCGTCGGCTGCGATCGCCGGCGTCGCCCAGACCGGCGCGTCGGTCGTCGCGCTCCACTTCAATTTCCCGTCAGGGGTCACCGCGTAAACCGTCCCGGAATCGTCGCCGAAACAGATGGTCCCGTCCGCCGCGACCGCAGGCCCGCCGCCGGTCACGGTGTACTTGGCGTCGGTGAAAACCCACTTTCTGCTCCCGTCCGGATTGAAGGCGTAAAGCACGCCCCAGAAATCGACCGTGTACAGCGTACCGTCGGGTCCGACAGCGGGCGTGACGTAGTTCGCCGTCATCGAGAGCGCCTGCCAGACCGCATCCGAGATGCACAGCCGGAACAGCCCGCCCTCGCCGGACGCCGAGTCCACCTTGATGTAGTAAACCGTGTCCTTGGTGGCCGGAAAACTCACGAGGCTGTCGTACCGGAAGAGCGACTCCGACGAGTCGTCGTTGCTGTCCACGAGCGTCAGCCCGGTGACGGCGTTGCCGGTGTACACGCCCACAATCGGATCGATTGCCTCGTCCGAGGCCGACACCTGAAAACGCCGCGTCGACGGAGCCGTCCATTTGTACCACACGGAATAGCGGGCGATGCCGGTGCCGGAAGTGTTGAGGGTCCTGGGTTCACCGGTCTCGGACGTCGCGCCCGCGTTGCTGCCGGTGACGTTGACGCTGGGACCGGTGACTTCCTGGGCATTGGCGAAGGCGTCGTTCCCCGGCGACGTGGCGAGCGACAGAATGACCGTGCCCTGCGCGGAGGCCTTGCCCGCCACCGCGATCGCGTAAGTCTCACCGGGAACGACATCCACCGCGACGCTGCTGGTGGTGAGCTGGCTGAAATCGTCGTTGCTGCCGATCAGCCTCAACGTGGCGAGCGAGTCCCCCTGATAAACGGAGAGCACGGTGTCGATGGAGCTGCCGAACGTGTTGAGGCTCACCTTCGCCACCCCCGCCGGGGCGGTCCACTTCCACCAGATCGAGCCGCCCGAGGCGACCGTGGAGTGGGTGGGTTCGCCAGTCTCCATCGTGGCGTACTGATTGGAGGCGCGCATCTTGTTCGTGAAGCCGATCACCGTGGCGCGCTGCGCAAAGTCGTCATTGAACGGGCGCGCGTCCGTCGTGCTGAGCGCGCGGAGCAGATTGAGGCGGCCGTTGGTCTGAACCCGGTGCTCGAGCGCCGGGAGGGGATCAACCGAGGAGAGCAGCCGGTTGATGATCGCGCGGTAGGTATCGTTCGGGAATTTCTGCCGGAGCAGAGCGAGCGCACCTGAGACGTGCGGCGCGGCCATGGAGGTGCCGCTCATCACCGCGTAATCCTGGTCGTTCGCGATGCCGAGCGAGAGGATGGACGAACCCGGCGCGGCAAGTTCCACGAGACCCGAGCCGTAGGTCGAGTAGCTGGCCAGCTTGTCCTGACGCGTGGTCGACGCCACCGACACGATGTTGTCCAAGAGATAGGCCGCGGGGTACACCGGGTTGTCATTGATCTCGGTGCTGTCGTTGCCAGCCGACGCGACCACGATCACGCCCGAGTCGCGCGCCGCCTTGATGGAATCATACTCCGCCTGGGAGAAACCGGAGCTGCCGTAGCTCGCGTTGATGATCTTCGCTCCGTGCTTCACGGCATAGTCGACGCACCGGACCACCATCGACACCGTCCCGCCCTGGGTGCCGTCCATGAACTTCAGCGGCATGATCTGAACCTTCCAGGCCACGCCCGCGATCCCGGAGTGGTTGTTCGCAACGGCACCGATGATGCCGGCAACGTGACTTCCGTGGCCGTCGTTGTCGTTGGGATCCCCCGCCCGCAGCGGGTTTGAGGCCATGTCGATCGCATTGATCCCATGAACGTCGTCCACGACGAAATCCATGTCGTCATCGACACCCGCCACGCCGTTCTTCTCCGCGTTGTTGGACCAGACGTTCGCCGAGATGTCCGTGTGCGTGAGCCTCAGGCCGGTGTCGAGGACCGCAACAATCACATCCGGAGCCTCGCGTTGCAGGTTCCACGCTTCGACCGCCTTGATGTCGGCGCCCGGGGTCCCGCCGTTCCTGCCGGTGTTGTTGAGCGACCATTGATCCGAATCGAACCGCGTGTCGTCCGGCACCACATGGGCGAAACGCAGGTAATCGGGCTCGACGTACTCGTAAAGTCCGGTCGCCGCCAGCCGGCGGACGACGGCGCGCACGTCCTCGCGTCCATCCGTCTCGAGCGTGCGAAGCCCGCCGAGGGACGAGAGTACGCGAAGCACCTTGACCCGCTCGGCGGCTTCGACCGCCGCCGTGTCCGTCGCCACCGAGCGCGGCTTTGCGAGAAGCACGCGGGAGCGGTAACCCTGCCGCACCTCCTCGGACGTGATCGGATCGGACTCGGCCGAAAAGGCACGAGCAGACAAGATGACGACACACGTGGCGATCAGCAGCAGAACACGGGGCATGCGCTTCATGAGCAGGGAGCCCTCGTTCATGAAAGACCGCGAAGTTTAGGCAAAGCCAAACGCGAGGTGTGGATACTGGGATTTCAAGCCGCGCCAGGCTACCGGCTCCGGAGTCGCAAATGAATTTGCTCCTACCGGGAACCCCCGGCCTCTAGGCATTCGCTCCTACCGGGAACCGCATGCCGGGAACCGCCCCGCGCGGAACTTTCTGCCGGGAACCGTCTGGCCTGTAGGAGCAGATTTATCTGCGATCCGAACAGCAGGAGCGGGACCTGCGAGTCATCCGCTCCGCTCGCGAGCTCTCAGGGTTCCTCAACCAGGAACACGGCGTGCACA
>JAJYAR010000372.1 GCA_021779435.1 bacterium | reverse complement strand
ACGATCACGACGGAGATCGGAAGCGGGGCGACCATGTCGGGAGGAGGCCAACAGACGGCCCGGCGCAAGGCAAGGGGGGAGGGGGCGCGGCGGAGTGACTCGGGACGACGAGGGGCGTCCTAAAATGGCTTTTATTCGGATGGGGGATCCGCAAAGCTCCGCCGCCATTGATGCAGGTCGCGATCGTGATTCCGGTACTCAACCAGCTTGCGTACACCCAGGGGTGTCTGCGCGGGCTCGCGCCCGACATCGCCACGGGGGTGGAGGTCATCATCGTGGACAATGGGTCCGCGGATGGCACCCCGGAGTGGCTCGCGGGCCGGACCGATATCGTGGTGCTTCGCAACGAGGAGAACCGTGGCTGTGCCCGCGCCTGGAACCAGGGCGTTGCCGCTGCCAGCGGCGCCGATTGGGTCGTCGTGCTGAACAACGACGTGCTCCTGCCGTCCGGCTGGCTTCAGGCCCTGCTGACTGCGGCCGAAAGGCATGGACTCGACATCGCGTGTCCTGCGATGCGCGAGCGAGAGCAGGACTACGCGTTCGAGCCGTACGCGACCGAGTTTACCCGGCGGTTGAACAACGTGGTCCGGTACGGGGCCGCGCACGGGGTCTGCTTCGCGGTGAGGCGCCGGGTGTTCGAACGCATCGGAGCCTTCGACGAGGGCTTTCGCATCGGGCAGTTCGAGGACAAGGATTTCTTTCGCCGCGCACGGCTCGCGGGGTTCCGGCTCGGGGTGGTGGGCTCCTGTTTCATTCACCATTTTGGCTCGGTGACGCAGGACTCGTTGAGCGATTCGAAGCGGCACCGGCCCTACGAAGCGGAGTCGCGGGCGCATTTCCGTCAGAAGTGGAAGCTCGGCTGGTGGCAGCGTCGCCGTGAGAAGGCCGGCGAGAAACTCCGGGCCTTCTGGTGGCGGACGACCGAACGCCTGCGGTTCAGCCACACCTTGCACGAGAAGGGCGGCAACGGTCGGGTGCGCTACTATTGAGCGTTCGTGGGCGGTGTGGCGCGAGCCCACGGACCCGGGACCGGCCGACGGGCAAGTCCGCGGCGGTCTATCCCAGCCGCAGGGCCGTGCGGGAGATCTGGTAAACGTAACCGCAGGAACGCCACGCGCGGACGAGCGAGCGTTTCGCCGCGCTGGTCTGCAGGAACACCACGTTGAGCACCGCCAGGATGCCGAAACCGGCGGCCTTCGTGATATTGGCGACGAAACGCCCGGCGAGGTATCCCTTCGCGTCCGCCTCGGCCGTCCGATAAATCACGCGCGAACGCGCCGAGTCGAAGGCGTGCCGGCAGGCGTAGTGGAACGTCATGCGACTCGCGGGGAATTGATGTTGGACGGCGGCATCGGGCGCGAACCACACCTCGTAGCCGGCGTCACGGACACGGCGTAGCATCTCGCGGTCGCCGCCGCAGAAACAACGGTCCGCGACGCGGTCGAGATTCGTGTTGAAGCCGCCCATCTCGCTGAAGATCCACCTCGGAATCGCAAGATTGGCGCCCATCGGATTATGCGGGGACTCGATCGCCCCCGCGTCGCGCCGGAACTCGAGCGGCGCGTACCAGCCGCTTACCCACTCCGGGATACCCTCGGGAAAGATCGGAATCACCTCGCCGCCCACCGCGCCGATGCGACGGGAAGAACTGTCGGCGAGCAGAGGCACGCTGAGCTGAACCAGCCAGTCGGGTTTGACGAGGATGTCGTCGTCCGCGAATACGATGATCTCGCCGCGGGCCTCGCGAATGGCGCGGTTTCGCGCGTGGTCGAGCCCCTGTCGGTACTCACGAATGTAGCGCGGTGCCGGGCGTTCGCGGGCGAATTCCCCGACGACCGTGCGGGTTTCGTCGGTGGAGTTGTTGTCGATGACGAGGACCTCGAAGTAGTCACGTGGAAACTGCTGGTCGCCAATGCCTGCGAGTGTCTGGCGCAGGAGCGCGGCCCGATTGTAGGTCGGGATTGCGATCGTGATCTTGATCGGCGCGTCGGTCATGCCTTCGGACCTCGAGACTGCTTCACCGTTCGGGGCGACACCAGCCTAAGCAGCGCCCATACCCAGCCGCTTGAAACCCCGCTCAAAGGAATGCGATCGAACGCGGCCTCGCGTCCGCGCAGCGCCGGATGACCGGGAAACCTGCGCGCGTAGGAGCGCCTCATCCGTGACGTGTAGAACCGCACCATCCATCGGGCGAGGCGGGGCCGTTCGGGAAGCTGTTCCCGTGCAATCCTCAGGCGGAGAAGGTGTGCGGTTCGGAGCATTGCGGGCCACACGCGTTCGGTCCATTGTCCCTCTCCGACTCGGTAGAACGCACCGGGTTCTTGGAAAGTGAGCACCGGGCCGGAGACGGCGAGCGCGTACCAGAAGGCGTAATCGGCGATTCCTCCCTGCCGGGGGTCGAACAAACCGAGACGAAGGGCGAGCTCCCGACTGAACACCACGCCGGGGAAAGGCGTCATGCTCGATTTCAGAAACCAGGCGGGCAGATAAGGCCGGGGTTCCCGGATTGCCCGCGGTTCGGTCAGCGACGGCGGGGTGACGCCCTGCACGCTTCGCATGCAGACCGCCGCAACGCCGTCCCGCAATTGCCCGGCAACCGTCTTCAGGAACCATGGATAGAGAAGGTCGTCCTCGTGGAGGATCGTCACCCAGTCGCCACGCGCCTCCTCGACGCAGCGGTTCCAGTTCCGGACGGCGCCGAGTGGCTGCTCGTTGGGCAGAAAACGAAGGTTACGAAGGCCGCAGGCCTCGACGACGCGTCGTGTTTCCGGCAGCCCCCCGTCATCGCAGACCACCACCTCGAAGTCCGCGAAGTCGCGCTGCCGGGCGATGCTCGCGAGCGCCTCGCCGAGCAACTGCGGTCTATTGTAACTCGGGATGCCGATCGTGATTTTCACGGCGCGGCGGTGGAGGTTGGGGACGGCATGCGCGCCGCGGCGAGCGTGGCCGTGACGGCGTCGATGACGCGATCGACGGAGATGTTCCGGACGCACTGGCTGCGATAGGAGTCGGACGGGTCGCATTCCTGCGGAGCCACGCACGACGTGCACGGCAGCGGAGGCTGAAGCACCGTGTGGCGCGGTCCCGCGGGGCGGAACAGCATCACGTTCTGCGACCCGTAGAGCGCGATGACGGGTGTGCCGACCGCGGCGGCCACGTGCATGGGACCGCTGTCATGGCAGAGAACGGCGTCACTGAGCCGCGCGAGGGCGGCGAACTGGAAGAGGCTTGCGGGCCCCGGAGGGTTGAGGAGATGGGTGCGAACCCGCTGTCGGATTGCGTCGAGGATGGCCGCATCGGCTGGACCTCCGGTGAGGATGACCTGCGCGTCGAGTTCGTCCTGCGCGTGGTCGATGACGGTGGCGAAGCGCTCGGCGGGCCAGAGGCGTGACGGACTTCGCGAGCCCGGGTGCACGAGCAGCACGCGCGAACTGGCGCCGACGAAGCGGCGAAGCGCGAGCACGTCGGCTTCGTGAGGCTCGAGACGGATGTCGCGCGAGGCGACCGGCACGCCCAGCGGATCGAGGGCGCGGAGGTAATACTCTGACAGCGGACTCGTCTCGTGGCGGTCGGCGGGGTCGTGCACCCGGTGCGTGTAGGCGAACGGCAGTTTCAGGCGAAG
>JAJYAR010000371.1 GCA_021779435.1 bacterium | reverse complement strand
TCGCGCCGAGTTGATGCTGGCATTCGAGTCGTTCGCGTTCAAGAACGGCATTCCCGTCGCCGCCGACCTCGTGTTCGACGTCCGCAACCTCCCCAACCCCCACTACGAGCCGGGGCTGCGCCCCTTGACCGGACTGGATCCGCCGGTGGCCGATTTCCTTGCGCGCATTCCGCTCGTCGACGAAATGATCGACGACATCGCCCGCTTCCTCGAGAAATGGCTGCCGAGTTACGTCGAAGACGACCGCCAGTACCTGACGGTCGGCATCGGCTGCACGGGCGGCCAGCATCGCTCCCCGTACGTGGTGGAACGCCTGGCGGCGCGCTTCGCCGGACAGGGCAACGTCGTTCTCGCCCGCCACCGCAACCTATCGCGTTCCGGCAAGCCCTGAGCCCGCGTCCGCGGCATCGTCGCGGACCGCACGCAGCAGCGCAAGCACCGGCGCCGGCAGCGCCGCTCCCTCGATCTCGCCCAGGGCGAGCCAGCGCAGGGCGCCATCGGCCGGCGCGCGCCGCGGTTCGGGGTCGAGCCGGACGAGGTGCGGCGTGAACGCCAGCGTGAAATGCGTGAACGCGTGGCGGCGGGGCGCAAGCGGCGTCGGCGGCGCCGCGGCGCCCAACGACCGGGCATGGCGCCGCAACGCGCGAACCTCCGGGTGTTCCGGCAGACTGAGCAGACCACCCCAGATTCCGTCGGCGGCGCGCTGCTCGACCAGAACATGCGGCCCCCGCAAGGCGACCAGGAAATGGGCCGACCGGACCGGTCGCGGCGCCGCTTTGCGCCGCGCGGGGAAATCCTCGACACGTCCCATGCGGTACGCGCGGCAGCCGTCCTGCACCGGACAGAGGTCGCACCGCGGCTTGCGGGCGGTGCAGATGCCGGCCCCCAGGTCCATGATCGCCTGGGTATAGCGGGGCATGTCGCGGCGGCCGGGCAACAGCGACTCGGCAACCGCCCACAAGGCATCCGCGACCGCGCGCTGCGCGGGATCGCCGTCGATCGCGTAGCGGCGCGCCAGCACCCGCCGCACGTTCGCGTCCAGGATCGCCGCGCGCTCGTCGAAGCAGAATGCCGCGATCGCCGCCGCCGTCGAGCGCCCGATTCCCGGCAGCCGCGCCAGTTCCGCCGCCGGGCGCGGGAATGCGCCGCCGTATTCGGCGGCGACGGTTTTCGCGCAGGCATGGGCGAGGCGGGCCCGCGCGTAGTAGCCCAGTCCGGCCCAGGACTGCAGCACGGATTCGATCGGGGCTGCAGCCAGCGTCTCGACGTCGGGGAATCGATCGAGAAAACGCGGATAGTAGGAAAGCACCGTCGCGACCCGCGTCTGCTGCAGCATGATCTCGCTCAGCCACACGCGATATGGGTCGCGCGTGCCCTGCCAGGGCAGATCGCTGCGCCCGTGCGTTCGCTGCCAGCGCAGCAGCGCGCGCGCAAATTCCATCGACGGCTCCAAGGGATCTGCGACTCAGGACAACAAACGTTCGGCCGCCTCGAGAGCGCGTGCCGCGATTTCCGGCGGGAGGGTTCCGCGGCCCGAAAAGTCGGGGCGCGACGGACGGATGCGCTCCGCATGCTGCCGCAGTGCGTCGAGCCGGCGGTGCACCGCTTGCAGGGTTTCCTCCAGACATCCGATCTGTTCGTCCAGCGAGCCCTGAGCGTCGCGGATGCGCTCCACCGCCTGCGTGCGCTTCTTCAATTGCTGGCGCTGCTCGCGGACCTGGGTTTCCAACGGCGGCAACAGCGACCGCACCCAGGCGTCGGCGTCGCGCTCGGCGTTGGCGATGATGCCGGAGGACTTGCGCACCACCGTCTCGAAGAACCAGTCGACGAACGCGCGCTGCTCGCGCGTGAACAGCGCGAGCGGCTTGAGATGGGCCGCATGAGCCGCCTCGAGCCGGTCGATTTCGGCGACGTACGCGTCCAGCGAAAATTGCATCGGCGGCGGCAGGCTCCAACCCAGCTGCTCGGCAAAGCTGCGCTGGACGCCCGACACCATGCGCTCGATCTCGGCCAGGCCCGATCCGGCCTGCCGCAACCGCACGCGCAGGTCGTCGAAATGACCGCGGGCGATCGCCTGCAGCTGGTGGCTCAGCCGCGCGCCCCGCATCCGTTCCTGGGTGTCCTGCGCCAGCCGGTGCACCGCGTCGCCGCGCAGCTGCGCGGTCGCGTCCTGCGCCAGCCGCCAGAGCACCGAGCGCGCCGCCAGCGTCTTGCGGATGGCTTCCTCGAACTCCCGCTGTTCGGCCTGGGCGCGCAGCAACAGGCGCTCGATCGCGCTCTGGTTCTTGCCCTGCAGGGTGCGAAGCTCGTAGAGCTGCTCGACCAGACCCCGTTCGCGGGCCGTCAACGTACGCCGGGCGTCGCCGATGATGCGCTCGATCGTCGCGATGGTCTGCCATTGCAGCAGCTCCCGCCGCGCCGGGGCGAGCAGCGCCGCGAGCGCCGCCTCCAGTTGCGGCAGGCGGCTGCGCTGCAGCAGTTCGCCGTCCAGGGCCACCTTGGCAAAGAGGCCCTTTTGCGCCGACACCGGGAACACCCGCGACGCATCGACGCGCAGCGTCGCCGCCACGCTGTCCACCTGCCTTGCGACCTCGGCCTCGGTTTCCCGGGCGGTCTTGAGCGGATCCCAAAGGCCGTCGATCTTGTTGAGCACCACGAGGTGGTTGCCGTTGTCGGGTTCGTCGCCGACAACCCGCTTCCAGATCGCCAGATCGCTGCGCGTCACCCCCGCATCGGCGGCCAGCACGAAGAGCACGGCATGCGCGCTGGGCACGAGCGAGAGCGTCAGTTCGGGTTCCGTGCCGATGGCGTTCAGGCCCGGGGTGTCGATGATGACGAGCCCGCTCCGCAGCAACGGATGCGGGAAGTTGATCACGGCATGCCGCCAGCGCGAAATCTCGACCGTCCCGTCGGCACCCAGCATCGCGGCCTGTTCGGGATCGTCGGGGTCGTAGAGTCCGTAGACGCGCGCCTCCTCCGCCGGCACCCGCATGGTCTGGGCGACGAGCCGGAACGCCTCGTGCATTCCTTCGACCGATTCGACATCGAGCGGAAAAACCTGCCACGCGCCGGCCGAACGCTTGAAGTCCGATGCGCTGCCGCCGCGCGCGCGCGTCTCGATCGGCAGCGTGCGGATGCAGGGCGGAATGGCTTCGTCGTAGAGGATTTCAGTCGGACACATGGTCGTCCTGCCGGCGGCGGACGGCAGGACACGCTGGCCGTAGTCCGCGAAGAACATCGCGTTGATCAGCTCCGACTTGCCGCGCGAAAACTCCGCGACGAACGCGACCACGAAACGATCCCCGACCAGCCGGTCCTGGGCGTGGCGCAAACGTCGCGCCGCCTCCGGGTCGAGGAGGTCCTCGGCTTCCAGCCAGCGCCGGAGCCGGTCGATCGAGGCGGCGAGGTTGTCGCGCCAGACGCCGAACCGCGCCACGCCGGCCAGCAATCCGGGCGCTTCCGAAGAACCTTCTGCCATTGCGTCCGGTACGTCTGGAGATTGCGGCATGCTCGAGAAACGGGGCGGGTTGCCAATGCGGGAGGATGCTCGGGACACTAGCACCCTTTCAGGATTTCTGACACGTCGGACAGAAGTAGGTTGCCCGCTGTGTCTGCACGATTCGCCG
>JAJYAR010000370.1 GCA_021779435.1 bacterium | reverse complement strand
AAGTCCGTAGACCTTCACACCCGAGTGTTGACCCCCTGGTCCAGGTTTTGTTCCGTCGGGGCACTGTGTTGCCATGAGCACACACACCTCAACACCGACCAACCGGGCATTGGCTGCGGCCATCCGGGCCAACGTTCCCACCCTCCTTTGGGGAGAGCCCGGCGTGGGAAAGACCGCAACCATCAATTCGTGGGGAGACTCGTGGGGTTACCACGTCGAGTCGATCGTCGGCATGCTGATCAACACGATCCCGGTCCGGGTCTCCTGGGACTCCTCAACGACATTCCGGGAACTCGCTGAACGCGTCAGAAGCGATTCCGCAGCCGGGCTCGAGCGCGTGGGCGTCTCCCTCGCCGACATCGAGGGAGCCGTCCTGGAAAGCGGTTCGCTGGTTCAGCACACATTGGTTTTCGAGAACTACCCGGAGGATGATCCACGCGAGGCGGCCAGCCGTCTTTGGGAGACGGAGACAATCGCGGTGCACGATCCGATGCATTTCGAGTTTGGCGCTCTGGTCGTTCCAAGCCGCGGAAACTGGCTGTGCCGCGTGGTCGCCGACGAGGCGCGGTATCCGGATTCCCACCTCGAGGCGCTCCGACGCGCGTGGGAGGAGACGGTCGACCATTGCCTCGGGGCACCGGAGGGCGAGGTGGAATCCTGGACGCTTGGTTCGCCGGTGTCGCAGGCCCGGCGCGTCGTGGTCGCGGCAACCTTCACGGCCGAACCGCTCGCGGAGCCGCTCGGATTCTGGTTCGAAGCCCTTGGGTGTGCGCACGATCTCCGGTTTGCTCCGTTCAACCAGGTCATCCAGCAGCTGCTCGATCCGACGAGCGATCTGCGCACGAACCGCCGGGGAGCCAACGTGCTTCTCGTTCGACTCGAGGACTGGCTGGGCGTCGATCGGGTTGACCCCTCTGCGGCCAGGACGGCGCTCGAACTAGCTGGCCGCCAGTTCGTGGACGCGCTGCGCGCCGCGATCGATTCCGGCGGTGCCGCGCACTGGTTCGTCCGGTTCTGCCCGGCGTCACCGGCCTTGCGCGCCGCCCGGCCGATTTCCGCCGAGCTCGCCGTGTCCGAGGAGGAGATTTCCTCGGCGCTTCGCGAATGGGGCTCGTCGCTCCTTCACCTCTCTCGCAGCGATTGCAGGTCGGCGTCGCCACACGCGGACCTCATCGGCGGGGTTCCATACACCGAGGCGTTCTTTGCGGAGATCGCGACCGACGTGGTGCGCGGCTGGGAGGCCCGGTCGCGTCGGCCGCTGAAGGTGCTGGCGTTGGACGCGGACAACATGCTCTGGCGCGGTGTGCTCGGCGAGGAGGGCGTCGATGGAATCGTTCTCACCGACTCGCATCGCCGGGTTCAACTGGCTGCGAAGGCTGCGCTCGAAAATGGCGCGCTTCTCGCGCTGGTCTCCAGGAACAACCCCGACGATTTGAGGCAGGCGTTCGAACGACGGATGGATTTTCCGCTGCGCTGGGACGACTTTGTTGTCGTCGAGGCGGGGTGGGGCGCGAAGTCCGAGGCCCTCGAGCGGGTCGCGGAAACGCTGAACCTGGGCCGCGACAGCATCGTCTTCCTGGACGACAGCGCTGTTGAATGCGCCGAGGTGCGCGCCGCGTTGCCCGAGGTCCTCACGCTCCAGTTGCCGGATTCCGAGGAGGCAATCGCCCGGTTCGTCGAGTGCTGCTGGGCGCTCGATTTCGTCGCCGGAACGGCCGAGGACCGGCAACGCACCGAACTCTACCGCGTCGAGGCGAGGCGTGGGCAGGCGCGGCGGTCCGCCGTGGGTGGATTGAAGGGGTTCATCCGGCAGCTCGCTGTCGAGGTCTCACTCGTCCCGATCGATGCGGACAATATCGCCCGCGCCGCGCAGCTCACTCAACGGACCAACCAATTCAATGCGTCAACCGTCCGACGCAGCGAGGCGGACGTGAGGTCTTTCCTCTGCCACCCGGGCTCACGTGGCGTGCTGGTCGACGTCAAGGACCGGTTTGGCGCGTACGGCCTCTCCGGCTGTGTGCTCTATCGCGAGACTTCCCCTCAATGGGAGATCGAGGCCCTCCTGCTGAGCTGCCGTGTGCTCGGTCGCGGCGTGGAGCATGAAATCATGAGGCGACTGGCCGCGCGGGCGCTCGAAGGCGGAGCGACGTCGCTCCGCGTGGGTTTTGCGAGGACCGCGAAGAATGCCCCTGCCGAACAGTTTCTGCGTTCGTTTGCGACGCGTGCGGAGTCGGACGCCTTTGTCTTCGACGTCACGTCCGCCGCATTGATTGAGGTTGATCAGCCAGGGAACGGGCTCCGCCCCGCCGCGGGAATGGAGGATGCGCCGGCCGTCCGAGTGCAGGAGCCCGGTCGTGCCACGGATGGATCAGGACACCCGGACGCGCCATGGGCATTTCATCAGGCGGTTGCAGCCGAGCTTGGAGCGCCGGACTCGCTACTTTCCGCCATCGCCGATTGGCGGAAGCGTCAGAGAATTCGGGCCGGTGCCGTCGCGTACGAGGCGCCGCGCGGCGAACGGGAGTGCGTGATCGCGGCAATCTGGAGCGATGTTCTCGGTGTCGAACGGGTGGGGCGGCGGGACGGCTTCTTCGCGCTCGGCGGACACAGCCTCCGGGCCGTCATGATGATCTCGCGGGTCAATCGCGCCCTTGGCGTGGAACTCGACCTGGATGCGATTTTCGGCGAACCGGTCCTCGCGGGCTTTGCAAGGAAGGCCGCCGACGCGCGGCGGGGTGGTGATTCGCTCGCCGCGATCGAACCGGTGGCCCCCGCATCCGACTATCCGCTTTCGCACGCGCAGCGGCGGCTTTGGATGATCGAGCAGATGCGCGGACCCGGGCCTTCGCCGTTTCACATGGCGGCCACGTTTCGCGGCCAGGGACCGCTGCCGGTCGATCGGCTGACGCTCGCATTCCGAAGGCTGATCGCGCGCCACGAGAGTCTCCGGACCGGAATTGTGAGCGTGGGCAACGCGCCCAGGCAGGTGGTGGCGCGCGACGTCGCGTTCGAAGTGGAGCGACTGCCGCAGCAGGCGGCGACCGACGAAACCGACGGCATCGCTGCCTTTCTCGAACGGCCGTTTGACCTTGGCCGGCCGCCGCTCCTGCGGGTCGGCTTTCGTGACGAGCCGGATGGCGCCTGGACTCTGGCGATCGTGATGCACCACATCGTCAGCGACGGTTGGTCGGTGGGCATCCTGGCGCGCGAGCTGTCGGCGTATTTCCGCGACCCGGCGGCGTGTTTCCAACCCCTTCGCATCCACTACAAGGATTACGCGGCCTGGCAGACGGGGCAGCTCGCGTCTGGCGGCTGGGAGCGTCTCGGTGCGTACTGGAAGGCGCTTCTTGCCGATGCACCCGCGCCTCTGCAGCTCGCAGCAGACCGGGTCCGTCCCCCCGTGAAGCAGAGCCGTGGCGGGGAAGTGTCCACGCTGTGTGATGCCACGGCCTGGGGCGCCGTCACGCGGCAGGCGGGGCGCGATGGCGCGAGCCCGTTCATGGCTCTGATGGCGGTGCTCCAGCTGCTCCTCGCCCGGCACGCGCGTTCCCGGCGCTTCGTGGTCGGCACGCCGGTTGCCGGCCGCGACGTTCCGGAGCTCGAGCCGCAGGTCGGCTTCTATGTAAACCTGC
>JAJYAR010000369.1 GCA_021779435.1 bacterium | reverse complement strand
TTGTCGAACTGATCGGCGGTCTGTATTACCGAAGCCTTGCGCTTGTGACCGACGCCTCGTTCATGGCAATAAACGTAACCGGTCAGACGATGGCGTTTTATGTCGCGAGACTCGCCATCGGGTGGGTCTGCCTTATTGCTATCGTGGTGCTGCGATGATGCTGTTCTGGCTCCTCCCGTTCTCGGCGGTCGGCGGGTTGCGACACATCACGACGGCCGCGCTGCACTGCCAGAGCATCGAATTGACCGCGGCCCAGCCCACACCCTGATTCCAGGTCTCCTTGTTGGTGAGTTCGAGCGTGCCGCCATCCAGCGTCACGTTGTCGAACAGCACCCCGGAGGCCCAGCTGCCGATCGAGCCGCTGAATCCGTGGCTGCGAAGCGCGGTGCAGCTGAGAAAGACGTTCGGGCCGCCCGCCTTGTAGCCGACGGTGAAGTCGTTGATGCCGTCCTCCGAGTGGCAGCGCAGGAAGAGCGTCTGCTGGCCGTCCGTGTGGAAGGCGTTGCGGCGGTATCCACCGATCTCCGACACCGGTGCGAGCGATTTGCAGTCCTCAACCGTCACGCGGCTCGCGTCGGAACCGACGTTGACGGCCGAACTGGCAAAGTGGACCGCCGTCACGCCCGCGACCCAGGCATCGCGGACGTCGTCGAGATCGACCGCCTCCCACGAGTGCTGCTCGTCGAGCGGATTGGAGGGGTCAAAGGTGGACTCGCAGCGCAGGTTCTCCACGCCGACGTTGGAAAGCCGGTCCTTCCAGGTGAGGACGGCGACCGTCGCTCCACCGAAGCGTTTCTCAAGTGCGGTGGTGATGGGGGCATCGAGCGTGATCCGATGGCCGTCGACGGCCGTCACCGTGCGATCCCAGGAGAGTCCCATGGCGGGTACGCGCCAGATGAACTGCTGGCGCGCCGGGGCGACATCCATGCCAATCGCGTGAAGCCAGGCCTTGGTCGCGGGGCGCGCGATCTCCAGTTCCGAACCGGGCTGGATACCCGACGGGTCGGCCACGTCGAGCGTCAAGCTTCCGACCGGAACGCGGGTATCCGTCACCTCGGTGGCCTTCGACTCCGTGCGAGCCGTGGCGCCGCGGATCCAGATAAGCGGGCGTCGCCGGGTTCCGGTTGCGACGAGGATCGTGCCATCGGGGCCGGCGCCCGCGCCGCGCAGCACGACGCCACTTGCGGCAATGCGCAATTGTCCGGCGATTTCGTAACGCCCGGCCTCAAGTTCCACGGCGCCGCGGATTCCGCGGGCGTCGGCCGGGAGCGAGGACACGTAGTCGATCGCAGCCTGGATCCGAGCGCCGGCGTCGCCCGACACCGGGGCGACCCGCACGCGGGCAGGCACGTCGGGAAGCGCGACTCCGCCGCCGCCGTAACCTGCGCCCGAAAAGTCGGGGACCCGGTCGCCCGAGGCGTCGGTTTTGTAGAGGATCGGGGACCCGGGTCGTTTCTGGGAGACGACAGGGAGACGCTGCACGCCAAGAAGCGCCGCAGGAAGCGCGCAGGCAATCATGCCGGCGAGGCCGGTCCGGATGGCGGAAAGTCGAGGAACGTTCATTCGGATAAATGGGTTTTCAGGGAAGCATGGCCGTGAGCGGACCCAGCGTGGCGCGGTGGGCGGCGACTGCGCCGTCGACCAGGATGGTGAGGCCGGCACCCCGGCCGTAGCGCGTGCCGTCGCGGTCCCACAGGATCGTCAGGTCGTGCCCGTGGTAGCGCACGCCATCCAGACCGAACCAGGACCAGGTGCCCGGCGGCAGCAGGGGTTCGACGTCGAGCTCGCGATCGGCCCTCGGCCTGAGGCCCACGATGCCCGTGATCACAAGATCCGCGAACGTCGAGTGGTTGTAATAGCGGCTGCGGGGGTTATCGCCCTTCAGCCAGGCGCCCGTCTTCTCGTCGAGATACTCGCCGATGTACGGTTTGCCCACCTTGTGCTGGGAATGTACATACGTCTCAAACGCGTCAAAATAGTCGCGATCCGTCACGGGAGCACCGGGGTAGTCGCGGAGCACGTTCTGGAGTGCCGTGAGCGTCTGCGAGGTGGCGAAGGGCCAGACCGCGCCGTCCCACTCGCAATGTCCGACGCCATGGCTGCGGAACTGCGGGCTGCGGCGCTCGGCGGTCGTGATGCCGAACGGGGCGCGGAAGCCGCGGTCGTCGGTGAATTGTTTCCATGCGACCTCGTAGCCCTTGCCCGGCTCGGGCAGCTCGAAATACCAGGGAATGAAACCGATTTCCTCGCGCACAGGGATCGGCTGGAGCTTCTCGTTCACCGCGCAGAAGAACTTGAGCTGCGGGTTCCAGAGCGTCTTCTCCACCAGCGTGCGGAGACTCGCGGCGCGCGCCTCGAATTCGCGCGCGAGGTCCTCGCGTCCCGCCAGGCGGGCGATGCGGGCGATCGCGACGGCATTGCCGTACATGTAGCTGTTGATCGTGGGGCGGACGTTCTTCACATGCCGGCCGCCGCTGATCGACTCCTCCATGGCGTCGCGCACGTCGTACTGCCAGAAAAGTCCGTCCGGCCTGCCCTGCTCCGCAACCCAGCGGTTGTAGTCCGCCACCAGGTCATCGACGAGGCCGGTCAGCTCCGGCGTGTCCTGGACCACCAGCCAGCGCTGCCACAACGCATAGTCGAGCCATTGCGAATACTTGTGGAGGAAGGTCTGCGGCCTGCCGTCGTTGCCCTGGAGCCAGTATCGGATGTATTGAGACGAAAACTCCGGGTTGCGCAGCCAGCGCGTCTCCATCAGGTGGTGCCCCAGTGCGCTGCTGATCGGCCTGGGCTTCGTGATGAACTCGGTGAACACCCAGAGCCCGGTCTTGGGATCGCGCTCGAGGTGCTTGCGCAGCGACCACCAGCGAAACCAATAGATCTCCTCGGTCGACGGGTCGGAGCACTCGAACGCCGGCACGTTTGCCTTCAACCACGACCACGCCTGGGCATTGGGCACCGCGTTCACGACGCCCTCGGGTTCCATCGTGTTGAATTTCGCGATGAACGGGGCGAACTCCGCCGGTTTCAGCACGTGCCAGCCGGCCACCGACCCGCCGGATTCCGCGGCAGTCGCGCCGGCGACGGACAGGGCCGCGAGTGCGAGAAGGGAGGCGATGCGGGGGTGAAGGCGCGGAAAAATCATCGGTCGGTGGGAGCGAGGTCGCCGGGCAAAACGGAGATTGGGAGGGTCGTTCGGCCGCACCGCACCATGACACCCGTGGGTTCCCTGCGCGAGACGACCGTGAAAACAAACCACTGACTATACCCTAAGGGGACGGGTAATACTGCCTCCAAGAACAAAATTTCCTCCCGTATCCTAACATGCGTTACCACACCGCCAGGCGCGGTCGTCCGCCCCACCGGCATACGCCCGTTCCGGGAGCCGCGAAACGCCATGGACTAACGCAATTCCGGACCCCGCCGCAATCCGGGCTCCAGTTGCGGATGATCGCGCCAGTCAGCAATTTTCGCACGCCGGCGCACCGCAGTTTCTTCGATTGCAAAGGCTCATTTTTGCCTCTGTGGCTGGGACGGAATCACCCCGTTGGACGATGAGTTTCGACCGCACCATCACCCTGCAACAGCCCCCGCGCATCACCTTTGGCGCGGGCTGCGCCGCGGACGCGGTCGCAAC
>JAJYAR010000368.1 GCA_021779435.1 bacterium | reverse complement strand
GACGCAATGGAATGGTGCAGCACACCGCCTACGCGAACACCGTGATCCGCAGCCGCAAGCGGCTCACGTACAAGCAGGCGTTCGCGCTCCTTTTCGAGAACGACCTCGATCGCATCCGGGCGCTGCCGCTTCCGGCAAAGCATCAGACGGGTTCGACCGGGCGCGCGCTCCGGGAGCTGGCCACCCGCGAACTCACCGACCTGCAGGCGTGGATCCGCACCTTGTGGAGGCTCGCGGCCAAGCTCCGCCGGGATCGCATGGCGCACGGCAGTCTCGATCTCGACATGCCGGAAACGAAGATTTTCGTCGACGAGAAGGGCTATGCCGACCGGCTCGAGAAGATCGAGCATGACGAGAGCCACCAGCTGATCGAGGAATTCATGCTCGCGGCGAACGAGGCGGTCGCACGCGTGACGCGAACCCACCGCATGCCGTCGCTCTACCGCGTCCACGACGAGCCCGACCCCGACAAGCTCGACGAGTACCGGCAGTTGCTCGGCACGTTCAACATCCGCGTCGGCAATCTCACGAACCGCCCGGAGCTCGTGAAGCTCCTCGACACGCTGAGCGACCACCCGCAGGGCTACACGCTCCGCACGCAGCTGCTGCGCAGCCTCAAGAAGGCGTGCTATCGCGCCTCGCCGGACGGCCATTTCGGCCTGAACAAGAAGGACTACACGCATTTCACCTCCCCGATCCGCCGCTACGCCGATCTCGTCGTGCACCGTGTTTTCGATGCGTACCTTGTGAAACACCAGGGCTATCCCGCCGGCGCGCAGAAGGCGGGCTATCAACTGCCGCAGGTGCAAAGCCTGGGCGAGCATCTCAGCCTCACCGAGATCAACAGCACCGAGGCCGAGCGGGAGAGCGTCAAGATCAAGCTGCTCGAGTTCTTCGAACGGGAAACGACGAAGAAGCCGCGCACCCGGTTCGCCGCGATCATCACCGACGTGCGCCGCAACGGCCTCTTCATCGAACTGATCGAGTCGATGACCTTCGGCTTCATCCCGACCGCCGCGCTGCCGGATGATTACTACGCGCTGAACGAGGCCGGATCGATGTTGCTCGGCAGGCGGTCAAAGGCCCGCTTCGAGCTGAATGGTCGACTCGAGGTGGTGGTCGACCGCGTGGATCGTTTCAAGCGACTCATCGACTTCAGGCCGGCCTGAGCGACCTGGGTCGGGGGTGCCCCCCCCCGGCGGTGCATCGGCAGGAGAGAAATTGCAAAACACGCGATTAGCCTCTTTCTCATGTACCTTCGGATCCCATTCCTCCGTCTCGCTCCCACGCGTCCGACCCATGAAACACTACGAGTTCACCGCCAAATTTCACGTTTTGTACAACCAGGCAGTCGCGCGGTATGCGGGCGGGCATCGGGACCCCGCGACGATGTTCACGAAGCATGAGGCGGCTTTTCTCCAGGCGAACGGAATCACGACGCAGCACCTGTTCGATTACGCCGAGGACCACAACAAGTACAACGGCGAGCCCGGGTTCGACATCGCCCTCTCCATAGAGCTCGTCCGCAGGGACTACTTTCTCAACGCACAGCACGGACATCCCTCCAGCGTCGTCCTCGATGAGACCGCTCTTCCCGCAAAGACCGACGCCGTGCAGGGCATCGAGTGGCTCCCGAGAATCATCCCGAAGGCGCTCGCCAAGCTCCGCGGCGAACTGCCGGCCAGCCTGATGTATTGCTGCGGCGGCGACCGGAAGTTCCTCAAGGAGCACGACATCCTCCCGTCTGAATTCCTCGCCGTCCTCTGGCGCAACGAGACGGATCCCTCCGCCGTCGTGGACTGGGTTGTCGATCGCAGCGCGGCGACGAAGAAGGCGGCTGCGGCCCCCTGAACGCCCGACAGTCATTCGGAGACGAAGCAGCCCGCGCCTGACATGATCACCTCGCGACGTGACTACCTGCTCCGGATCATCGATGAGGTGGGCCGGCTTGTCGCACGGATCGTTTTCAAACGTCGCGCGGGAGCCGACCAGGAGGCGCTCGAGATTGTCGTCCAGGGCTTCGAGCGGTTGTTCGACCTTCAGCGCGACCAGCTGTTTCAGTTCACGCCTGATCAACACTTCGTGATGCTGACGCTCGATGAGCCGGCGGACGTCGCCCGGGACAAGCTTCTGCTCTACGCGGCGCTCAGTGCCGAAGCCGGCAGGACGTATTCGAAAATGGGCAACGCGAGGATGGCACAGGCGACAGTCCTGAACGCCCTCCGGGCTTCCCTGAAGGCTCGCGCCTATGCGGTTTCGGCTCCGCTCCCTGATTTTGCGCCGGCTGTCGACGACCTGATCGCCCTCGCAGGTGGCCGCGAGGCGCTGGACCCGGAAACCCGGGAGATTCTGGACCGTCCCAACCCGTGACGTTGCTGCGGCTTCGGCTCGCCGCACCGGTACACGGACGGAGCCGCGAGGCCTAAGGCACCGGGGTGATTCCCCGGAAGTCCCGGATTGCGCGCAGGTCGATGATGACGTCGAACTTGATCTTCTTTGGGACGACCCGGCCGCACCAGAATTCGTAGCGTTTCGCGACATCCGGCTGGCGGGGGTGCTGGTTCTCCATGATCAGATGCAGCATCTCCTTCGGGACCCAATCCGAGTCGGTGGACAACGAACCGAACTCGTCCGCGTACATCCGCGATCCAACATGGTCGGCGGGACGGGGCGTGATGACATAGATACGGGGATTCCGCGCAGGATCGATCCTCCTGGCACCGGTCTCCAGGACCTGCAGCTCGACCGATTGGGGCCACGCAATCAGATCGAAGGTCTGGGTGCGCGCCAGCCAGACGCCAGGGATCAACAGCGCGAGCAGTCCCCCGCGGGCCAGGCGGACGCCGCCGAGCCAGCCGAGCGCCAGCGCGAAAGCGACAAGCACGGTGGCTGAAAGCGGCATGATCACGCGATAAACCGGCCAGCGGTCACCCACGACCAGGTTGACTGCAAAGCTCCCGACGACCGCGGTTGCGAGCGCCGCCGCCAGCCACAGCCCCTGGCGCTGGCCGCTCTTGCGGCACTGCCGGAGGATCCCCGCGCCGATGAGAAGGAGCGCAGCGGCCGCCGCAAAGGATGCGAGTCGGCTCCCGCCGTTTTCGTTGATGGAGATCAGAGCCAGTGCGTTCTGGAGCGGCGCCGCGACGAACCACAGCGCCTTGCCAAGCCAGTCATGATCGAGGGCGATGCGGTGCGATGCCGGCACCCAGTTCCGGGCGAATGCGACCATCATCACCGTGAAGGCACAACCCACGCCTATGAAAGCCGTCACGACATGACGGACAAGCCACTCGAAGGTCTCCCGACCTGCCCAGCGCCGCCTGACGAGAGCGGCGGCAAGCAGTACGAAATAGAAAACGCTGTTGGGCTGGTAATCGAGCGCGCTCCCGCACACGAACGCCACGGAGACGGCCCACCACGCCGCCGTGGTTGCCGGGTGCGCCGCCTTGAAGGCATTTTCGGCGCAAACGAACCCGCACAACGCGAGCAGGACGGAGACTGCGAGCGGCCAAGCCACGGCCCAGCTGACCAGCACCTGCGCCGCCGGCAGGATTGTCAGGATTGCCGCGAGCAGCGCCGCCGTCCCTCGGTCCCAGCCGAGCCGGCCCAGCACCAAGAAGAACGCGACAGCGACACCGCCGAGCAGCAGCGCC
>JAJYAR010000367.1 GCA_021779435.1 bacterium | reverse complement strand
CTACCGGACGCTGGACAACGTGATTGCAGGCGTGGTGGTGAAGTTTGTCGACGTGACGCCGCTGAAGCGTGCCGAGGAGGTTGCCCAACGGACGGCGGACCAACGCGGCCTGGCCATGGACGCTGCTCAGTTGGGTGCCTGGGAATATCAGTTCGACACCGGCGAGGTCCATTGGGACGAGCGAAGCCGCCACCTGTTCGGCGTCACGCCGACCGGACCGATCGACTACGGCCACCTCCTGGTTTGCCTCCATCCCGAGGATCGTCAGCCGATCGACGAGGCCATGAAGCGGGCCCTGGCTGGCGTCGACGAGGGCGTCTACGACCAGGAATTCCGCGTCCTTTGGCCCGACGGCTCGGAACACTGGCTAGCGGGGCACGGTCGCGTGTACTTCGAGGGCGAAGGCCCCGACCGCAAACCCGTGCGGTTCCTCGGGGTGAACGTGGAAATCACCGAACGAAAGCTCTGGGAAGCCGAAATCGAGCGGTTGGCTTCGTTTCCCCTGCTCAGTCCTCAACCCATCACGGAGATGGATGTTCAGGGGCGAGTCTGTTTCATGAACCCGGCCGCCCAGCGGCTGTTTCCCGATCTGGCGGATCGCGGCCTTGCGCATCCGTGGTTGGCGGGCTGGGCCATGGTCGTCGCCGGCGGCCAAAGCCCAATGGCCGGAATCCTCAGTCGCGAATTGGCCGCGGACGGGCGGTGGTATCAACAAGCGATGTACCACGTGCCCGCCACGCGACGGATCCGCATCTATGGACTCGATATCACCGAGCGCAAACAAGCGGAGGACTCGCTGCGCGAGAGCGAGGCCCGTTACCGCTCCTTGTTCAATGGGATGACCGAGGGATTCGCGCTGCACGAGATTCTTTGCGACGCGACGGGCCGGCCGTGCGATTACCGCTTCCTGGAGGTCAACCCGGCCTTTGAGCAGCTTACCGGACTAAAGCGGAGCGACGTGATCGGCCGGACCATGCGTGAGATCCTTCCCGGCGAGGACCCCGCATGGATCCAGGCTTACGGGTCGGTCGCGCTCACCGGCCAGCCCCTCTCCTTCGAGGACCATTCGATCGTGCTCAACCGACAATACGAGGTCTTCGCCTACAGCCCTGCCCCGCGTCGCTTCGCGGTGCTGTTCAGCGACGTCACGGAGCGCCGCAAGGCCGACGAGCAACGAAGGCGGCTGGAGAGCCAGGTGTTGCACACGCAGAAGCTGGAGAGCCTCGGCGTCCTGGCCGGCGGGATCGCGCACGACTTCAACAACATCCTCGCCGGCATCCTGGGCTATGCCGACGTCGCCCTGGGCGCCTTGCCAGGTCCCGGCCGCTCGCGG
Source organism: bacterium (assembly GCA_021779435.1). The sequence continues at coordinate 2,327 of JAJYAR010000367.1, read as the reverse complement.
GACTCGATCGAGATCATCAAGAAGGCCGCCCGGCGGGCCGCCGACCTGACGCGGCAGATGCTGGACTACGCCGGCAAGGGCCGTTTCGCCGTCGAGCCGCTATCCCTCTCGCGAGTCGTGGAAGACCTCCAGGAGATGCTGGCGGTGTCGGTCTCCAAGAAGGCCAGGCTCTGCTACGACCTGGCCGCCGAGTTGCCGGCCATCCAGGCCGACGCCGCGCAGCTCCGCCAGGTGGTGATGAATCTGGTCATCAATGCCTCGGAAGCCCTCGATGACCAGAGCGGCTCGATTACCGTCACGACGCGCGTGAAATCCTGCGACCGGGCCCTCCTGGCCGGCAGCCGCATCGGCGACGACCTGCCGGAGGGAGACTACGTTTGCCTCGAGGTCTCCGACACCGGCTGTGGCATGAACCAAGAGACCCTGGAGAAGGTCTTCGATCCCTTCTTCAGCACAAAGTTCAGCGGCCGTGGCATCGGGCTGGCGGCCGTGCAGGGGATCGTCCGGGGCCACCAGGGCGCGATCCTCGTCTTGAGTCAACTTGGCCGGGGAACGACCTTCCAGGTCCTCTTTCCGACCTGCGAATCGGTCCCACCCTCGACCCCAGTCCCGGCCGCGACGGCCGTCGCGAAATCCTTGCCCGGCGCCGGCACGGTGCTCATCGTCGACGACGAGGAGGTCGTGCGCACGTCGACGCAGGCCCTGGTCGAAAGCGCCGGTTTCGAAACGCTCGTCGCCGCCGACGGTCCGGAAGCGATCGACCTCTTCCGGGCGCACCGCGATCGGATCGTCTGCATCGTGCTCGACCTGACGATGCCGAAGATGAGCGGCGATGAAGTCCTCGCCGAGTTCCAGCACATCGACCCGGCCGTTCGCGTGATCCTCACCAGCGGCTATTCGGAAGAGGACATGCTACGCCGCTTCGCCGGCCGGCAGGTGTTCGGATTCCTGGAGAAGCCCGCGCCGATCGACGCCTTGATCGCCAAGTTGAAGGAAACGCTGGGCGGATAAGGGGCTCAGGCGAACAACACGTGGCGGCGGAGGAAGTCGTCGACCGTTCGGTAGAAATGCTCGATCGTTTCACGCTTTCGCCAGCCGTGGCCTTCGCCCTCGTAGACGTGGTACAGGTGCGGCGTGCCGTTGCGCCGCAGGGCCTCGACGATCATCTCGGCCTGGCGGGGAGGCACTACGCGGTCGTTGGCCCCCTGGAATACGGCCAGCGGCCGGCGGATCCGCTCGGCATGGAACACGGGTGACCGCTGGCGATAGATAGCCGCGGCCGCGGGCAAGGGGCCCAAGAGCGTGTCGGAGTAGTGGGCCTCGAACTTGTGCGTCTCGGCCGCCAGGTGGAACTGGTCGGCCACCCCGTACAGGCAGATCCCCGCCCGAAAGACGTCCGGCGCCTGGGCCATCGTCTCCAGCACGGTGAACCCTCCGGCGCTGCCGCCCATAATCACGGCCCGGGCAGGATCGATCCGCCCGGCGCCGGCCAGGTGCCGGACGGCGCCGACGGCGTCCTCGACGTCGACCACGCCCCAGTTGCCGCGGAGCTTGAGCATGTAGCGGCGGCCATAGCCGGTGCTGCCGCGATAGTTCAGCGCCAGCACGGCGTAGCCGCGCGTGGCGAAGAACTGAACGTCGCCTCGCCAGCCAGCCGACGTCTGCGAGGTCGGCCCGCCGTGGACCAGCACGACCAGCGGCGGCTGCCCCGGCGATTCGAACCGGTCGCTGGCCGGCGCGTAGAACAATCCGTGCGCGTCGTCCCCGTCGGGCGAACGCCAGGACACGGGTTCGCACGCGGCCATCGCCGACGGCGGGACGGTCTCGGCGGCGCTGCGGGCCAGCACCCGTGTTGCGCCGCGCGCGAAATCGTGCTCGATCACGCGAGGAGGAATCGTCGCCGCGCTAGCCACGAGCGCAACCCGATCGCCTCGCGGGGAAACGCGAATGCTCGATAGATCGCCGTAGTCGGCCAAGGCGTCCAGCGGCTGCGTGTCGCCCGATGCCAGATCGATGCGAACCAGCCGGTGGACTCCGCGGCAGTTGCGATCGGCCACCACGGATCGCCCATCGGACGTGATGGCATAGGTTCGCATTCCCTGCACCCAGGCCGGCGCGGCGTGTTCGACCCCTTCGGGCGTCTGGCTGCGCAGCTGAGCAGCCTTGCCGGGCCGACGCGGATCCTGATGCGTCTTCTGCTCGTCATACACCAGCTCATGTTCCCAGCGCTCGTGGTATTCGCAGGCCAACTCCAGCGCCGGAAACGTGTCGTGATCGAACAAGTTGGTGAGCAACCGGTGCGTCTCGCCGTGCCCCACTCGTTGCGG
>JAJYAR010000021.1 GCA_021779435.1 bacterium | reverse complement strand
TCATGTTGCCGCAATTCGCCTTTTCTTTGCCATTAAACCACAATCCCCCGCCGCTGGCCGTGTCTCGGGTGACACAAGTCACTGAGCCCCGCCCCGGATGGCCGTAAGATTGCCTTTGGGGAGACACGATGCGAATCTTACACGCGCTGTTGGGTGAGCACGGAGCGCTGTATCCGCTCCTGACAATGATCGAGAATACCGCCGGCGCCTCCGGCCTGGAACAACTCCACGCCCAGGCCGATTGCCTGCGCTCCACCCTCGGTAGCCACGCCGACCTGGAAGACGAGTTACTCCGCCCCGCAATCCAGAAATATCTTCCCCCGCCGCCCGTAACCCCCGACGGCAAAGCCGCGGCGACCGACCATGAAGTCATCGGCGAAGGCCTCTCCGCGGTCATCGCCAGCCGCGATGCCGGCCACGCCCGGCGGCTGTTGCTCGAAACCGTCGCCATAACCCGCAAACATTTCCACAAAGAAGAGACCATCATCTTCCGGATCGCGGCGCGCGAGTTGACCTTCGACGACCAGGAGCGGCTCGGCGCCGAGTGGGCGCGGCGGCGCGGCGTCTGCGCGGCCTCGCGCTGCGAGTGAGCCCGGAAGAGTGAGAACACCCATGAAAACCGGCAACGCGCTCGCAGCCCTTGTCTTCGCCGCAACCATGGCGGCCGCGGCGGAAACGGCGACGGTCAAGCTCGACTGGAGCCGCATCGAAAGAGAATGCCGCACCACCCCGACCCTCCAGGTGGTGGTGAATCCGCCCCTGCGGCGCGGCACGCCCATCCACGACGAGGCCTTCGCCGAACTGCGCCGCCTCGGCGCGGACTACGTCCGCTACGTGCCCTGGCTCCCCTATCCGAAACTGGCCGTCGCCGAACTCGCCCCGCCCGCGGACGGAAAAACCAGTTGGGATTTCTCTTTGATCGATCCCATGACCGAGGACTTTCTCGAAGCTACCAAAACCCACCCGGTCATCCTCAACTTCAGCACCATCCCGCAATGGATGTTCCGCACTCCCCAGCCCGTCACTTATCCCGACGATCCCGATCAAGCCACTTGGACTTACACACAAGGTACTGAGTTACGCGATCCAACAATGAAGGAGTTAGGCGATTACTACGCGCGCCTGGTGAGCTGGTACGTCAACGGCGGCTTCACCGACGAATACGGCAAACGGCACGAGTCCGGTCACCACTACAACATCGACTATTGGGAAGTGCTGAACGAAGTGGACTTCGAGCATTCCATGACACCGGAGCAGTACACCGCCCGCTACGACGCCATCGTAAGTGCAATCCGCAAGGTGGCGCCGAAGATGAGGTTCGTCGGCCTCGCGCTCGCCGCGCCTTCGTCGAATCCCGGGATGTTCGAGTATTTTCTGAACCCGAAGCATCACAAGCCCGGCATCCCGCTCGACATGATCTCCTACCACTTCTATGCGACTCCCTCGGCCGATGAGACGCCCGAAGTCCAGCAGTTCACCTTCTTCGATCAGGCGGACCGTTTTCTGGCGACGGTTCGATATGTCGAATCCATCCGCAAGCGCCTCTCGCCGGAGACGAAAACAACCATCGACGAAATCGGCTCGATCCTCGCCGAAGACGGCCGGCAAGGCAGGCCGGACTACCAGTTCAAACCGTTTCCGGCCTCTTACTGGAACCTGTCCGGCGCGCTGTACGCCTATCTCTACAGCGAACTCGCTTCGATGGGAATCGACGTCGCGGGCGAGTCGCAGTTGGTCGGTTACCCGACGCAGTTTCCCTCCGTCTCGATGGTGGACTGGACGACGGGGACCGGCAACGCCCGATTGCGTGTCCTGCAGTTGATCAAAGACAACATCGGGCCCGGGGATAAGATCGTCGCGGCGTCCACCGGTTCGTCCGCCGTTTATGCCAAGGGCTTCCTCCACCCCGATGGCCAGAAGATCCTGCTGCTGGTAAACCGTCGCGACCGCGGCATCGAAGTAAAACTTCCCTCGCCGGCCGCCCGCGTGGAGTTCGTCGATCAGACAACCGGCAACGGACCGCCCGCAACGCAGACCGCCGACAGCGGCACCATCACGCTTCGCGGCCTCGCCGTAGCTGTCGTGAAGCTGAAGTAACCTGCCGGCAAACGGGACGGCTCTGCACATCGACCCGCCAAAGCACAGCCAGCGGCGCCAGGAACACCGGAATCATCACGGCCGGGAAGCCGCTGATCGGCCTGTTCGGCTTGTCGAAGGCCAACGCATGAAGCAGGGAGGGCGAACCCCAAAAACCGGTGGCGACGGGAGCAAACAGCCCCACCAGGATTCCCCCGGTTCCCGCCGGCAGTGCAGAAACGCAGGGCATGAGTCCGCCGTCGAGTAGCCCAAGAAAGACCGTGTACGATGCCAGAGTAGTTGACAGGGCCTGCATTGAAAGAAAAGGGGAAGGTGCACGCCAGTGCCACAGATCTTGACAATTCGTGTCACCATTCCTGGCAATATCCTACGGCTGTGTCAGTATTCATGGCATAATCCTACGTCTGGCTCTTCCAGAGAGGAACCGAAGAAGCGTCGGCGGACATGCACTATCGGAGACGCCCGGAACGGACACATCGGTAAACGCTTGGCGACCAGGAGGGAGCAAACGCTGCAATGCCGGTCTGGCCAGTCTCTGCATAGGAGACTAAACTTTCATGTGGATTCTGTCCGTATGGCTACCGGCCCCGAGAGCGCATATACTAATTCCTTAGTATGATGCAAGATTTCCGATGGGCGGTGCGTTGGCTGCGGCGGAATCCGCTGTTTGTCACGGCAGTGGTGGCGATTCTCGGGCTCGGCATCGGCGCGAGCACGGCCGCCTTCAGCATCACGGACGCGGTACTGCTGAGGCCGGCGGCGGACCGCGCGGGCCGCAGCCTGATGCGCGTGGAAGAGAAGAGCACGAAGCGAGCGATGTTTGGAATGCCTGCGAAGGATTACCTGCGCTGGCGCGACCGCGGCGATCTGTTCCAGACCGCGGCGCCCTTCGTAAGGGACATGGTGACGCTCGGCGGGATCGACACGCCGGACCAGATGTTTGCGCTTCGGACGGAGGGTCGGCTGTTTACGATGCTCGGGGCGCGCGCGGCGGTGGGACGCGCGCTGTTGGAGACGGATGATGACGCGGGCGACGTGGTGGTGATCGCCGATCGCCTTTGGGGGAGAGTATTCCATCGCGACCCGGGTGTCGTGGGGCGGCATGTGGTTATTGCGGACCAGCCGTACACCATTGTGGGCGTCATGCCGCCAACGTTCGAGTTTCCCACGGCGGACGTGGAGATGTGGATTGCGATGCGGCTGACACCGACGCAGACGCGGGTGGAGTGTGCGGCGGTTTTGCGGCCCGGAGTGCCGCTGGAGGCAGTGCAGAGCGCCATGCGGATTGTGGCGCATCAACTTGAAGAAGAGGAGCCGATCGAAAAAGCCGGGCTGGAGATCGTGGTTTCGCCGTGGCAAGACGATGTGACGCGAAGGTACACATTGAGCGTGGTGTTCATCGTGGCGGCAGTGGGGCTGTTGCTGCTCATCGCGTGCACGGATGCCGGCAGCCTACTGCTGTGCCGGGCGCTGCAACGGCAGCGGGAGATCGCGATCCGCGCGTCGTTGGGCGCGGATGCGTGGCGCGTGGCGCGGCAACTGCTGACGGAATCGCTGGTGCTGGTGCTGCTTGGAACGGCGGCTGGATTGGCGGCGGCGCGGTGGACCCTGCACGGTCTGGTGCGGTACCTGGCAGCGCTGCCGATTGCGGTTCCGCATCTGCAGGGAGTGGCGTTGAACGGCCGAGTGCTGGCGGCCAACACGGCGCTTTGCGTGGTGCTGGCCTGCGCCCTGAGCCTGCTGCCCGTGCTACTGGCGCGTCGCGCGGATCTGCAAACGGCGCTGCGGACCGGACAGGGAGGCGGCACGCCGAGGGGCTCGACGCGGATCTTCTCGATACTCATCGGCGCTGAGGCTGCCTTTGCGTTCCTACTGCTGGTGGGCTCCGGCCTGATGATGCACAGCCTGATCCGGCTGGAGAAATCGGACAACGGATTTCGGCCTGACCACGTGCTGACACTGCGCGTTCCGGTCGGGACGATTACGCAGCCGAGGCCGGGCACGAAGTACGGCACCAAACCGAGCCAGATGGCGCACTACCAGCAACTGGTGGACCGGCTGAAGCAGATTCCCGGTGTGCACTACGCGGCATTTGTGAACAATCCGCCGCTTTCGAGCGTGAATACCACGACGGACTTCGTAGGCCCCGACGGCAGGACGCGAGGGGTCCCGACTCGGTGCATCAGCGATGAGTACTTCGCCGCCATGGGCATTCCGCTACTGGCAGGGCGCACGTTCACCGCGTCGGACCAGTCGATGGACGCGCCATTGGTCGGAATCATCGATCGGCACATGGCGCAAACCCTGTTTCCGGGCCGCGATCCGCTGCAGGAGGTTCTACGGGTGAACGCGACGCGGTCGATCCGGATCGTGGGAGTGGTGAAAGATGCGGCGCAAAGGTTTTACGGGCGGCCGCCGGCGGACGAGATGTACATTCCGTTTCGCCAATATGTGTTTGGCGTGTTCATGTCGACGATGGTGGTGCGAGTATCGGGCGATCCGCTCGCGATCGCGTCCGCGGTGCGGCGGGCGATCTGGGAGGTGGACCCGGAGCAGCCGGTCATGAAGCTGGAAACGCTGAACGATATGATCTCGGATTCCATCTGGCAGCCGCGTTTTTCGGCGTGGGTGTATAGCGCACTGGGAGTCTTGGCCCTGCTTTTGACGTCGGCGGGGATCTATAGCGTAGTGTCGTTCACGACGACGCTACGGACGCGCGAGATGGGGCTGAGGGTGGCCTTGGGCGCCACGCCGGCGAGGGTAGTGGCCGGAGTCCTACGCGGCACCATGCTACCTTTGGCTTGCGGGCTGGCGGCAAGCCTCATTGCGGCGCGGCTCTTGGTGCGATTGCTCGCCAGTCTGCTGTACGAAACGAGCCAGGCCGATCCGGCGGCGTACGGTTTTGCCGTGCTGGTTCTACTTGGCGCCGGCTTGCTCGCGAGCGTCCGGCCAGCGTGGAAGGCCGCGACCCGGGACCCGCTGGAGGCGCTGCGGAGCGAGTGAGATTCACAGCATATAGAGAGGTTGAAGCGCCGGAGGTCGGATTTCTTCAGGAGGTCACGGGCGAAGTGTTGCTTTGGAGCATGAAAAGAGTGACGGCGAAAATGCCGTCATTGTGCAGAGACGCTGGCCGAACTGCGATTCGCGACCTGTCATCAATTGGACCCAATAACGCGTTCTGTTGACATTGGCCAAAATGCCACCACGACCGCGACGCGGCGGGCGACAGCAGGATTACGCTGGAAAGTCCGCACGGCATAAAGTCCCGCCACACGGCCGAAAAACGCCCGACGATGAGGTCTGGTTTCCGGTGAAGATCCTCCCTAACGGCGTAGTGTTTAGCGATGCTTCATCCGGACTCGTCGCATAGGTTTACCCTCGGCGCTCTCCCTAGCTGGCGGCGAGGATGCGCCGCCAGCCGTTCCGATCTCCAGTAAAAGAGAACGCCCAGGAGGATCGGAGTCGGCAGGCCGGACTCGATGGCCGGGATTCGCGTAAGGGCGCCCTGGTAATACCCTGCGCGGTACCGCGCAAACCGCGCCAACGTGGCCGGACCGGCGCGCGGTCACTGTCCGGGGGGCGCGGGCTTGTGCGCGGGAACCCCGCGGAGTTTGAGGGTCTTGACCTCGTATGGATTCACATCGAGAATCCGCTCGTCCTGCGCCTGCGTTTCCTCCTCGGCCAAGTCGGTCTGGCGGAAGGGCCGCCCGCTCCCGAGGAAAGTGACGCCAGTTTTCGTTTCGCGCCCCTGGATGTCATACAAGCGCAGGACGATCGCGCGATCCGATTCGGACTTCTTCAGGGCGCTGATCACCAGATTCTCCCCCTCCACGGAGCAGAATGATTGCGTGGGCGGCAACGACTTGGCGGAGAGATCGTCGGAAACGCTTACCGGGATCAGCGGACTATTCAGACTCATTCCGGCTTGATAGGACCTGGATGTCTTCCAGTCCCCCGGCCCGGAGGAAAGCGAAAATCGGAAGACGTAATGACCTGGAACCGGGAAATGCATCGACGTCACCTCATCGCCACGCACAGTCCTCACCGAGGTGTACCGTTGGCCGCGGATCATGTTGGCGTGAATCACCCCGCTCTCAAGTTTTACGAGCGGATGATCGGCGGCAACCGTAATGCCCCATTCTGAATTGCCTGCGAAAACCCACCCTTGGATCAGCAGGTACTTTCGCCACGCTTCCTCATTGATTTCATCCACCAGATGCGTGCCCGTGCTGGGCCGTGGTCCCGCGCCTGGCATGATGTCATTCACCGAATCCGCGCCGAAAGGAACGCCATAGTGAATCTCCGCATTGGGCTGCTGAAGCGGGAACAACTGTTCGATCCGGATCATCCGCGGTTCCTTCCAGTCGACGCTGTCCTCAATGTCCAGCCTCTTCAGGCCTTGATAGAGAATCAGCCGCTGAACGATCGGGATATCCGCCATCCAGCCGGGAATCTTTAGAACCGTTCTCACCGCGTTGTTCTCTTCGACGACCGTCTGTCCGGGGCTGTTGGGAATCGTGCGCCCGGTGTCCAACTCCGGCTGGACATTGTTCGTGCCCCGCTCCTCCGCCCCGGCGATCTCCATGCCTTTTACGACGTCGCGGCCCAAATCCTTGTCGAAAACCGTCACCCGCCCGGTGGCTTTGTCTACGCTGACGCGATAGTACCGGTTCTCGAGAACGTCCGCGCCGGGCGGCCGTCTCGGATCTTTCAGGTCGTTGTCGCGGTCCAGCTTAACTTGGCTGGCTACCGGGAACGGCGGCCTCTGCCCAGCCGGCGCCACATAGTAAGTCTTGTAGCCGAGTGACGGAACCCCCTTGGCGGCAAAAACCAGATCCATGGCCCGGGAGATGTTGTCGCTGGTCTGCTCGACGTAATAGGGAATGTCCGCCCCGGTTTCATCCACCAGGCGGAACCCATTCTTGAATGCCTCAATCCGGGCCGGAACGATATCCCCGTAAAGCGAAACATGGGCCCTGACGACGTCGTCCCTTTGCCACCCCAGCCCGTTAAAAACGACAAGGGGAAAACTTCCAGCGATCGGAACTCGAACCCGTTCGGCGATGTTGCGCAGACGGTCCCGCAGGATCTCCCCGCCCCGGATCATAGCCAGTTGGGAATACTCCAGTTTCCGGCTGTCGCCGATTTCCCCGCCCTGTCCGTCGTGATTATGGTCCATCGACTCAATCAGTTCTTTCCAGATGACCTCGAATTCCTGCTGCGGGTAGTCCGCGTAGCCCAGCGCATAGTTGATGGCGGAAAACTCCTCGGCGGTGGTCACCGTGGTGGTGGCGGGCGCCGCCCATTGCCACAGATGCACAATGCCATCCACTACATGCGGCCAGCCGATCGGTATCTCGCCTGAGATGGTTGGCTCCCCCGTTTGTTTGGAGACCGCCTCGTAGAACTGGCGCGGCGTACTCAGCCGGAAGCGCCAATCGGGGAGAGCGCGATTCAACTTACTTACGTTTTCGACCAGCTTTTCTGTTGGGGCCCATAAATCGACGCCCCAATGGATGTAGATCGGACCCGGCGCCGGACCGTATCGCCGTTCTATTTCCTTCCGCAGCGCTTCGATCTTTTCTTCCGTCAGATCACCGTGGAGCTGCAAGGACGCTCCCAGACCGTAGCCCCGGACATTCCACACCAGTTCCTTCGACCCGTCCGGCGCCTTCCAATCGAACAGAGGCGTGTTCTCCGGTCCCATCCGGGACTCGACCATGAAGCGAATTCCAGCGTTGCGAAGTATCTGCGGATACTGCGACGGGAATCCGGGAATATCGGTCGGATGGATCACGGGCTCGTCCACTCCGAAAACGTCGCGCGCGTACCTTCTGCCGTAAAGAATGTTGCGCGTCAACACTTCCCCGTTCGGAATATTCAGAAAGATGTTGGCCCACATGGGTGCGATCTCGAAGCGGCCCTCCTTGACCAGCCGCTTTAGTTCGTCCGGCCCGGTTTCCCCGGCATGGCTTTCCATGTAATTCGCCACGAAATTGTCAGACTCGAGCAGGAAGCGGAATTCCGGGTGCCGCTGAGCGATCTGCACGGCTCGGGCGATGATACGGTTGCCGCGCGAAAGGCATTCTTCGCGCGTACCGGCCCAGAACAGATCGAGATGCGAAAACGGGATCACGTAGGCGTCCACCTTCGCCGGCGGCGTGGACCCGCCCTGCGCTTTAGCCGGAGGTGGCGCGGCAACAATGAGAATTAACGCACTAAAAAGTAGACCCGCGCCGCCCGTCTGTTTCCATCTCAGCATTTCGACTCCTGAACATCAAAAGCAGCCGCCGGCAGCCCAAGCTGTTCCCCTCGCTGGAGCCGGCATGGCTCACTTCTGGCTTCCGCTCCCCACCATCTCTATCAGACGGCGACGGGATGCGCGGCCATGTTTTCGACGATCGCAGCGGCGAATTCGCTTGTCTTCACCTTCGTCGCGCCCGGCATCTGGCGGTGTAAGTCGTATGTGACACGCTTTTGCCTGATGGCTTCCGTGATGCCGTTCTCAATCAGCGTGGCGGCTTCCGGCCAGCCGAGATAGCGGAACATCATCGCACCCGACAGGATCAGGCTCGAAGGATTGATCACGTCCAGATCCGCGTACTTCGGCGCCGTGCCGTGCGTGGCTTCAAAAATCCCGTAGCCGTCGCCGATGTTGGCCCCGGGCGCCATCCCCAGCCCGCCCACCTGCGCCGCGCACGCGTCCGACAGATAGTCGCCGTTCAGGTTCGGCGTCGCAATCACATCGTACTCGTCCGGCCGCAGCAGCAGTTGCTGGAACATCGAGTCCGCGATGCGATCCTTCACCACCAGCTTGCCCGGCGCTTCCTGCGCCGATGCCTCCGGCACGCAGACATCGGAAAATTCGTCGCGCACAACTTCGTAGCCCCAGTCGCGGAACGCGCCCTCGGTGAACTTCATGATGTTGCCTTTGTGAACCAGCGTGACGTTGCGCCGGTGGTTCTTGAGCGCATACTCGATCGCGCGCCGGATCAGCCGCTTCGAACCCGTCTCGCTGATCGGCTTGATGCCGATGCCGGAATCGGGCCGGATGCGCGCGCCCATCGACTCGCCCAGAAAATCGATCACGCGCTTCGCTTCCGGCGTCCCCGCCTTCCACTCGATCCCCGAGTAGACGTCTTCGGTATTCTCGCGGAAAATCACCACGTCCACCAGTTCCGGCTGTTTCACCGGCGAAGGCACACCGGGAAAATACCGTACCGGACGCATGCAGACATAAAGATCGAGAATCTGGCGCAGCGCGACGTTAAGACTGCGAACTCCCCCGCCAACCGGCGTAGTAAGCGGTCCCTTGATCGCCACCCGAAACTCACGGATCGCCTGGACCGTATCCGCGGGCAGCCAGTTACCGAATTTCGCGAAGGCTTTCTCGCCCGCGAAAACTTCATACCAAGCGATCTTTCGGCCTGTATAGGCCCGCTCGACCGCGGCGTCGAACACAACGCGCGACGCGCGCCAGATGTCCCTCCCCGCGCCGTCACCCTCAATGAAAGGAATGATCGGATTGGAAGGCGCCTTCAATTCCCCCTCGTGGAGTTGAATGGCGGCGCCGTCTGCGGGTACTGGAAAATTATTATACGATTCCATGCTCGTCCTCTTCTCTGTCGTATCAAAATTCGGACGTCCCCGCCGGCACAAACCCACGCTCGCCGCGGCTGTTTACGGGAGGAGGCGGTTGCTCCCGCCGGCGGCAGGCGCTAGGATGTCGGCAGGGGAGGAGCCATGAAGAAGTATGCCCGAGCGGTCTCTCTCATGTTTACAGGCGCCTTCGCGGCGTTTGCGCAGGCGCCAAGCGTACCACCGGGCGGCGTCGTCAATGTCGCCAGCTACGCTCTAAACCAACCCGATAAACGCGTCGCTCCAGGCGAACTGATCGCCATCTTCGGCAGCAACCTCGCTTCCGGCATCGCCTACGCCGATTCCATCCCCATCTCCACTTCGCTCGGCGATGTGCAGTCGGTCACCTTCAACGGAACGCCCGCGCCCATCCTCTTCGTCAGCGGCGGCCAGATCAACGTCCAGCTTCCTTGGGAACTTTCCGCCCCGTCCAGCGGCACCTCCAACGTGACCGTTGTCGTCACGCGCAGCAGCACCGGCGCATCGGCGCCCGTCCAAACCCCCATCGGCGAGTTCTCCCCCGGCATCTTCACCGCTCCCGCCAGCGGCGCCGGACAAGCGCTGGCATTGATCTATCCCGACAACGCCATCGCCGCGCCCACGGGTTCGATCTCCGGCCGCTTGACGCGCCCCGCCAAACCCGGCGACATCCTTCAGATCTACTGCACCGGCTTGGGCCCCGTGATGGAACCCGGCAGCGGAAGCAACCCGCCCGACGGTTCGCCGCCGCAAGGCACAACCAACACCGTAGGAACGCCTACCGTGACGATCGGCGGCATCACTGCGCCACTGCAGTTCTCCGGCCTCGCGCCCGGCTTCGTCGGCCTTTACCAGATCAACGTACAGGTGCCCACCAGCGCGCCCACCGGCAGCGCTGTATCGCTGCAGATTCAACTCGGCGGGCTCACTTCCACGGCGCAGGCCACCATCGCCGTCGCGGCGCAGTAGGAGCCACGAGCGCCCGCTATGGGAGTGCTCTCGGTTCCGCGGCGGCTCAGCGTCGCAACGGCGCGCGCCGTGTGGCGCCCCTGCGAACCGCTCGAACGGATACTCGGCGGTCTCTTATTCCTCGCCTCGCTTCCCATTCTTCTCCCCGCCGCGGCCATCGTCGTCCTGCTCTCCCGCCGGTCCCCGTTTGTCGCCCATCGCCGCCTCGGCCGGCACGGGTCTGAACTCTGGGTGCTGAAGCTCCGCACCATGTGGAACTCCCCGCACTCCGGCTTCCACTTCGTCGAGCGCGTACCGGATCAACCCGAAATAAGTTACAAGCCGAAATCCGATCCCCGCGTAACCAGCCGCTTCGCCGCCTTCTGCCGGCGTTACTCGATCGACGAGCTCCCCCAACTCCTGCAAGTCGCCCGCGGAGAACTCTCGCTCATCGGCCCCCGGCCCATCACCGCCGCCGAATTCGACCGCTACTACGCTCATACATCGCCCGAGATACTCAGCGTGAAGCCCGGAGTTACCGGCTTGTGGCAGGTGAAAGGACGCAGCCGTCTCACTTACTCGCAGCGCCGCCGCCTCGACGCATTCTTCACCCGTAAGTTATCTCTATCTCTGTATCTCTACATCCTTCTCCGCACCCCGCTTTGCGTCCTCGAAGGCCGCGACGCCTGGTAAGCGCGGCTTAGTTAGCGTGGGCGATGATCGGCTTGAGCGTTTCACTTACTTCCGCGTCGTGCCCGCCGTCTAAGTCCATCGCGATGAGCGCCTCCTGCCGCGCCAGTTCGCGCCGGCCCTGCAAGGCGAGCAGCCGCGCCAGCGTCCAGTGCGGTTTGAACCAGTTCGGCGCCGCCTCGGCGGCCGCGCGGAGGCACCGCTCCGTGTCCGCCACGTCGTTCTGGCTCGCATAGAACATCGCGAGGTTATATAGCGCGTTCTGCCGCTCCTCGGCCCCGCCGCACGCCCGCACCGCCGCCTCGTACGCCTCGCGCCCCAATTCCGCCGAAAGTAGATTACTTCGCGCCGCCGCGGACTCACGCGCCATCGCCCGCGCGTAGTAAAGGTCGTAAGTCACCGCCGGCGGCGCCCACCGCCGCGCTAACTCGTTATCTCGAATCGCGGCCTGCCAATCGCGCCGCTCCATCGCCGCCTGCATCCGCGCCGCAAACCCATCGCTAAGCGCCAACCTGATTCCGAACCACACAAAGACCGCGGCCAGCGCCAGGGCCACAAGGCGCCACGAAAGACGCGCCGCCTCCGTCTCCGCTTCGCCCGCCGCCGCGATCCCCACCGCCAGATACAAGAAAAACGCCGTCGCCGGCGTGAACGCCGAGAACTGCAAACTAATGAGCATCGCCACGAACGCCGCGCCGCCGAACTTCGCCTCCGGCGTCGCCGCCTTCCACGCCGCGCTCAGCCCGAAGACCACCAGCGCGGCAAACCCCGCCAAACCAAAAAGACCCTGTTCTGTTTCAAAATCCAGGAACACGTTGTGCGCCGACTCGTGATAAAAATCCGGATACGCCCGCGCGAGTTCGACCGATTGAAACCGCGGAAACTCCGAGCCGAACGCGTCCGGTCCGTACCCGGAAAGCGGCCGCACCGCGGCCATCCGTAGCGAGTCGCGCCAGAGCAAAAGCCTCGCCCCGCCCGCCGGGTCCTCCCGGATCCAGTGCAGCCGCGCAAGCAGCGGACGGCCGAAATTCGAGTGCGCGAAACCGCTTCCGATAACGATACCGGTAACGCTAACAATTGCACAAGACAACACCACTTTTTTTCGCCGCAATTCCGGCTCCCTAAACCCCATCCAAACCCCTCCCGCGGCCAAACCTAGCAGCCCCGCCCGCGTCCCCGACATCACTAAACCCAATAAACACAGCCCTCCCACGCACACCCCCGCCACCCGCCACCCCCGCACCCCATCCCGCCGCGCCACGTAAACCGCGGCAAAAGCCACAAAAAGCAGGTACGTGGCCAAGTAGCCGGCATGACCCAGCGTCCCCGGCGGCCTCACGATCATAAATTCGGCGATGCCGGCGTGATAGCTCGCCGCGGGCAGAAATGGATCGAAGCCGAAGTACTGCGAGATCGCGTAGACGGCGATGACGCCGCCGCTTGCCGCCACGGCGCGGGCCAGCCTCGAAATTTCCCTCAGATACGGGTAGGCAAGCAGCACAAAAACCAGCACCGCCGCCTGCCCCACCGCCCCGAATCTCCGCCAGGTCCCGCCGGAAAACGACAGCGCGGCGTGGGTTGAAAACGCGGTGGCGAGGGCGAGCGCGACGGCCTGCATCACGAGAATCCAGGGCAGGCGGCGGGCGAAGCGGGGCGCGCGGCGGAGGCTCAAAACCAGCGCGGCGGCGCATAAAAAAAGCAGCGCCAGAAGCTTCGGCGTTACGTCGTAGTAAAACAGCAGGCCTGGCGTGAGGAGCAACGGAATCAGCACCGCGGCAAGGGCGATCACGGCAGGCATATACGATACACTAGCTCAAGCAAAGTACGGGACCGGCGATGGCGGAGCCGTTTGACGCGCGCGAATACGCGGCCTATCTGCGGAGACGGTGGTGGATTTTCGCGGCGGCCTGCGGGGCCGCGGCGGCGCTGGCTCTCGGGGTGAGTTCCGCGCTTCCGAAACTCTATACGGCCACGGTGCGGATCGTGATCGAGCCGCGGGGGTTGCTGGCGGCGGAGCCGATGACCGCGGCGTACCTGGAATCGCTGCGGACGTATGCGGCGTACGCGGCCAGCGACGAGATTTTCGCCGGGGCTGCCGAGAAGTTTCATCTTTCAAGTTGTCAGAAGGATGAAGTACTTTCTGCCGTAAAGCCTGAGGGCGCGCGAATTCTCGAGATCCGGACGACGCTGGGCGATCCGCATGAGGCGCTCGAGCTGGCGCGATACATCGCCGCGCAGACGGTGGAGTTGAACCGCGGCACGAGCGCGGCGTCCGAGAGCGGCGACCGGCTCGAGATTGTAGACCACGGCACGGAGCCGGTGGCCCCGGTGTCGCCGAAGACGACGCGCAACGTGGAGGGCGCGGTACTGATGGCGTTGATCGCGACGCTGGTGTGGGTGAGCGCGCGGTTCCGATGAACGGCTGGCTGCTGTGCTTCCTTGTGGCCGCGCTGGTGCTGCCGCCGGTCCCGTTCGCTTTCGGCGACAGCGGCGCGCATCCGAGCCTGGCGATTGCGGCGGTGGGAGTGGGCGTCGCGGCGCTGCGATTCGACGAGTGGCGGCCGCGGATGGGCGGCGCGGGCGTGGCGATGCTGCTTTATGCGGCGGCGATTGCGGCGAGCGTCGGGATGGCGCTGGTCGATTCGCCGCCCAGAGTCGCGGCGGGCAGCGCGATGCGGGTGGCGCTGTTCGGCATTTCGGTGTTCGTGTTTTTCTATGCGGCGTATGGGCCGGGCGCGGAGGGCGTGGACGAGATGCGGTTCACGCGGGTGTTGTTCTGGGCGGCGGTGGCTTCCGCGGTGTTTGCCTGTGTCGATTTCTCCTTTCAGTTCGCTCCTCCGGCGGGCTACGGGCGGCAGTTCCTGTGGCTTACTTCCGGCGTGTACCGGCGGGCGCAGGGCGTGTTCTACGAGGCGAGCACGCTGGGCAACGTGTGCGCGTTTTTCCTGACAATGATTGCCGTGGAACTGGCGCGGCCGCGGCGGCTGATCGCGCGCGGGTGGCTGCTGGTGGGCGGCGCGGCGATTGCGGCGGCGCTGGTGCTGTCGTATTCGCGTTCGTCGCTGGGCAACTTCGCGGTGGCGATGGCGGCGCTGGTGTACCTGCGGCGGGGGCGGATCCGCTGGGGCCTTGTGGCGATCGTGGTGGGTGGCGCGATTGCGGTCACGCTGGCCGTTTTCCCGGTGTTCGGGAAGGTGTATTGGGAGCGGGTGTTCGGCTCGTTCCGGTACTTTGCCGAGGCGCCGAACGCGATTCTTTCCGGGCGGCTGAGTAGCTGGTCGTATCTGCTGGGTTTCCTCGCCGATCATCCGTTGTATTGGGTGCTGGGCGTGGGTTACAAGACGCTGGCGTATTCGGGGTTTGTGGGCAGAAAGGTGATTGCGGATAACGCGTATTTGAGCGCGCTGGTGGAGACGGGGGTGGTGGGGCTGGCGGCGATGCTGGGGCTGTGCGCGGCGATTTTGAAGGCGGCGCGGCGGGCGGCGGAGAGCGAGGATGCGCGGGCGTCGTTTTTCGGGACGTGGATGTTCTGCTTCTGGTGCGGGGAGATGGCGCAGATGCTGTCGGGGGATCTGCTGACGTTCTGGCGCGTGCTGCCGGTGTATTTCTGGGTGCTCGGCCGGGCCGTGCGCGAGCGATGAAAGTTCTGTTTCTCGATCAGTTCGGCAAGTTGGGGGGCGCGCAGCGATGTCTGCTGGATCTGCTGCCGGCGCTGGCGGGGCGCGGGTGGACGGCGTGCGGCGCGATTCCGGTGGGCGGCGGGTTGGAGGAGGGGTTTCGCGCGGCGGGCGTGGCGGTGGAGGCGATCGAGTGCGGTCCGTACACGTCGACGCGGAAGACGGCGGGGGATTTCGTGCGGTTTGCGGGGGAGTTGCCGCGGTTGGCGAGGCGGATCGGC
>JAJYAR010000366.1 GCA_021779435.1 bacterium | reverse complement strand
CCCCATGAAGACGAACCCCACGGCCCCGAACGCATGCAGCGGCCGGTGCAGGAAGCGCATGGAAAACTTGACCCACAACAGGTCGAGCAGGACGCGAAACACCCGATCGATGCCGTACTTGGACTGCCCGCGGGTGCGGGGATGGTGCAGCACCGGCACCTCGACCAGGCGCGCCCCGGCCTCCACCGCCAGCGCCGCGATGAAGCGGTGCATCTCGCCATAGAGCCGCAGGTTCTCGATGATCGGACGCCGGTAGGCCTTGAGCGCGCAGCCGTTGTCGTGCAGGTGCACGCCCGTCACCGCCGAGATCAGCCGGTTGGCGATCATCGACGGAATCTTGCGCGAGACCGTCCGGTCCTGCCGATCCTTGCGCCATCCCGACACCACGTCGATGTCGGGATCCCGCTCGAGCATCTCCACCAGCCGCGGGATCTCGACCGGATCGTTCTGCAGGTCGCCGTCGAGCGTCACGATGAACTCGCCGCGGGAATGGTCGAACCCCGCCTGCAGGGCGGTCGACTGGCCGTAATTGCGGATGAGCGCGAGCGGACGCAGCCAGTCGCGCTCCGCCGCCAGCGACTGCAGGATCGCCCGCGTTCCATCCTTCGAGCCGTCGTCGACGATCACCAGCTCGAAAGACCGCCCGGTCGGGACAAGCGCCGCGCCGACCCGGTCGACGAGTTCGCGCACGTTTTCCGCCTCGTTGTAGACGGGAATCACCACCGATATTGCGATACTCACGTTATCTCGTTGCGTACAATTGCTGGTTCGTCCAAGGGGGCATTCTATGCGACTGACAATGATCGGAACGGGATACGTCGGCCTGGTGACGGGGGCGTGCCTGGCCGATGTCGGCAACTCGGTGCTCTGCATCGACGTCGACCAGGGCAAGGTCGACCGGCTCAACGCCGGGGAGATTCCCATCCACGAACCGGGACTGGACGTCGTCGTCGCCCGCAACCGCGCCGCCGGGCGGCTCACGTTCTCGTGCGATTACGACGAGGCCGTGCACGGTTGCGACCTCTTTTTCATCGCCGTCGGCACCCCCACCGACGAAGACGGCTCGGCCGACGTGCGCCACGTCGAAAACGCCGCGCGCGAACTGGGACGTCGGCTTGCGCCCATTCCGGGTCGCAAGGTGCTGGTCGTCGTCAAATCCACAGTCCCGGTCGGCACGCACCGGCTGGTGTCGAACGCGATCTGCGAAGAGCTGGCGCACCGCGGCGTCGACATCGCCTTCACGGTCGCATCCAACCCCGAGTTCCTGAAGGAAGGGGCGGCGGTGCCCGATTTCATGCACCCCGACCGCATCGTCATCGGCACCGAGGACACCGATGCGATCGCCACCCTCACCGCGCTCTATGCGCCGTTCAACCGCAACCACGACCGGCTGATCGTGCTGGATCCGCACTCGTCGGAGATGGCCAAGTATGCCGCCAACGCGATGCTGGCCACCCGTATCTCGTTCATGAACGAGCTGGCCCGGCTGGCGGAAAAACTGGGCGCCGACATCGAAAAGGTCCGCCATGCCATCGGCGCGGATCCGCGCATCGGTCCGAGCTTTCTCTATGCCGGCGCAGGCTACGGCGGCTCCTGTTTCCCCAAGGACGTGCGGGCGCTGCTGGCGATGGCGCGGGAGAACGTCGTCTCGGCGCGCCTGCTCTCGGCGGTGCATGAGGTCAACGAGGAGCAGAAGCATGTGCTCGCCACGAAGCTGCGCGCGGCGCTGGGCGGGGACCTGCGCGGCAAGGTGATCGCCGTCTGGGGACTGGCGTTCAAGCCGAACACCGACGACGTGCGCGAGGCGTCGAGCCTGGTGTTCATCCGCGACGCGATCGCGGCGGGCGCAACGATCCGCGCCTACGACCCGCAGGCGCAGTCCACGGCGCGCGCCGCCCTGGCCGAAGAAGCGCGCCGGATCGTCTTCTGCGACAGCGCCTCGGCGGCCTGCGATGGCGCCGACGCCCTCGCCGTGGTCACCGAATGGCTGGAGTTCCGCAGCCCGGACTTCGCGCAGCTCGCCGCGCAGTTGAGGGCACGCCTCCTTGCCGACGGCCGCAACCTCTACGATCCCCGTGCCGTCGCCGCGGCGGGGTTGCAATACGTCGGCATCGGGCGGAGCGACGTTTGATGGATGACGCCCCCCCTCACCCTGCCCTCTCCCCCCACGGGGGGGAGAGGGGAAAAGAAGATGCCGGTCCTCGCAGCAAGGAGGATGCGGCAGGTTCCGACACCGTGCTGGTCACCGGCTGTGCCGGGTTCATCGGCGCGGCGGTCTGCGAAGCCTTGCTGGCGCGCGGCGAGCGCGTGCTGGGCATCGACAACTTCAATGCCTACTACGACCCCCGGCTCAAACGCGACCGGATCGAGCGGATCCGGCGCTCCCCGCACTTCCGGGAATCGGCCTTCGAACTGGCCGAACTCGACATCGCCGACCGCGCCGCCGTCGGCGCGCTGCTGGCGGACCGGCGGCCCGGACGCATCGTGCATCTCGCCGCCCAGGCGGGCGTGCGCTACTCCTTCGAGAACCCGCAGGCCTACGTCGACAGCAACCTGACGGGGTTCGTGACCCTGCTCGAAGCCGCGCGGGCGGCGGGCAACGTGGCCCATTTCGTCTACGCGTCGTCGTCCAGCGTCTACGGCGCCAACACCAAGCAGCCGTTTTCGATCGACGACCCGGTCAACCACCCGATCAGCCTCTACGCCGCGACCAAGCGCGCCAACGAGCTGATCGCCTACGTCTACGCCGTGCAGTTCGGCCTGCGGCTCACCGGCCTGCGCTATTTCACGGTCTACGGCCCCTGGGGGCGTCCCGACATGGCGCCGCTCAAGTTCGCCCGGGCGATCTTCGCCGGCAAACCCATCGAGGTCTACGGCCATGGCGACATGCGCCGGGACTTCACCTACATCGACGACATCGTCGACGGCACGCTCCGGGCGCTCGACGAAACCACCCGCTTCGGCGACGTTCCCCATCGGGTCTACAACCTGGGGAACAACCACCCCGAGGAACTCCTGCGCTTCATCGAGATCCTCGAACAGGCCGTCGGCAAACCCGCCCAGCGCATCCTGCGCCCCATGCAGGCCGGGGACGTGCGCTCCACCGCCGCCGACATCGACGCGACCAGCCGGGATCTGGGCTGGCGGCCGACGACCGGGATCGAAACCGGCCTGCCCCGGCTGGTGGCGTGGCTGCGGGAGTACGACGCCGCGCCCTGATGGACCACGGCGTCGAAACCGTCGCGATTCCCCTTCCGACGGCCGCGTGGATTTCGGGCTGCGGGACCGGAAATCCCGTTCCGGATTGATCATCCCGATGGCGATCCGGTCCGCCGCTGGCTTAGGCTCGACAGACGCGAAATCGCGCTGCAGCGACATCATGGAACCGGGAGTCGTGCGCACGAGACCCGTCGAAGCGTTCCGTGACAAGGACGGCATCGGACGGCATCCGAAACCAGGTTCGGCATGGCTGCAAGGGAAATGTCATGGTACGGATGCGACCGCCAGACTCCGCCACTCCACCCGCCTGGCATGCTCAGCCGGCGGATCACTGCCTGCAAATCCTGGCGGCATCCGCCCGTACCGGCCTGGACCCCCAGGAGGCCACGCAGCGGCTCGGACGTTATGGCTCCAACCTCCTGCGGGAGCGAGGCCGAAGCGGCCT
>JAJYAR010000365.1 GCA_021779435.1 bacterium | reverse complement strand
TGTCGACCGCAGCCACCCCCGACGCGGAGGATGTGCGCGCCGCCGCCGGCGGCGATCGCGCGGCGTTCCAGCGCCTCTACCGCCGTCATGTCGACCGCGTGCATGGGGCAGTCCTGCGCCTGGCCGGCTACGACCGCTCCCGTGCCGAGGACCTGACCCAGGACGCGTTCGTCAGGGCCTGGCAGAAGCTCGCCGAATTCCGCCACGAGAGCGCCTTCGGTACCTGGCTCTACCGGCTTGCGGTGAACGTAGCACTGATGGACTTGCGCTCACGCGGCACCAGCCCGGTCGGGTACGTCGACGACGAGGCCCTGCCGGACCCGGGCGAGACTCCGTTCTGTGCCGCCGAGCGCGAGGAGCTTGAGCGCGCGATCGGCCGGCTTCCGCCGCGCGCCCGCGCAGTGCTGGTACTGCATGACATCGAAGGCTGGAAACACGAGGACATCAGCCTGGAACTGGACATGGCCGTCGGAACCTCCAAGGCGCAGCTGCATCGCGCCCGCGCGCTGCTGCGCAAGCTGCTGGGAGCAACCGCATGAACGAATTCGAATGGCGCCGCCAGTTGCGCAACCTGCACCGACCGGCCGCACCGCAACGCGACCTGTGGGCCGGCATCGAGCAGGCACTCGACGCCGACCGGCAAAACCCGCCCGCGGAGGTCGCACCGTCACGCGTGGCCTGGCTCTTTGCCGCCGGCCTGGCGGCCGTGAGCCTGTTTGCGATCGGCCTGGCCAGGCAGCAGCTTTCACTGGCCCCCGGGAGCGCAGCTATCACCGCGCAAACGGACTGGAAGCCGGCCGATCCCCGCCTCGCGGGTGCGGCCATCGAACTGGGTGCCGCCCGGATGGAACTGCGCGAAGCCATCGCCCAGGCGCCCGATTCGGCCGCCCTGCGGCGCCTGCTTGCCCGTACCGAACAGCAACAGTCCCGTCTGCGCCAGCTTGGCCACGACGCGGGCTGATCTCCAGGAGCTCCCCATGAAATCCCTCCACTATCTCGCCCTGCTTGCCTGCGTCTATGCCGGGACTGCCCTGGCGGACACGCCGCTGGACCTTTCGCACGCCGCCAGCCCGACCGTCCACGTGTCGATCAGCAACATCAAGGGCGAAGTGAACGTCACCACGTGGGATCGCCACGCCGTCCATGTCGGCGGCACGCTGGGCGACGGCGCACGGCCGCTGGAGATCACCGGCTCGGACGATCGCCTGGAGATCAGGGTCCGCGCCCAGGGACACCGTGGCCTGCTCAACTGGGGCAGCGACAACGCCATGGGGCCAAGCGTGCTCGACGTGCAGGTACCGCGCGGCGCATCGCTGGACGTGAACGTCGTCAGTGCCCCGCTGAGCATCGACGGCATCGACGGCGGCACGATCAAGGTGAATTCGGTGAGCGGAAAAATCCGCATCAACGCACGGACCCCGCTGCTCGGCGTGGACAGCGTCAGTGGGGGCATCGAGCAGGCGGGCCATGCCGACGTGGTCGATCTGCAGACGGTGAGTGGCGACATCCTCGCTCCCGCGCTGGGCGACGAGGCACGGCTGGAAACGGTGTCCGGAAGAGTCCAGGTCCGGGGTGGGCCATGGAAAAAGGTCAACCTGAGCACGGTTTCCGGCGACGTCGACATCGCGGGCGGCATGGCGCCAGGTGGACGGATGGAGGTCGACAGCATGAGCGGTGACGTGCAGGTCTCGCTGCCACCTGAGGTATCGACGTCGATCCATGCCAGCAGCTTCAGCGGCGACCTGCGCAGCGCCTTCGGCACGGCCGAACGTCATGGGCACGGGCCGGGCAGCGAGCTGAATGCGACGGCTGGCGACGGCAATTCCCACATCGCGATCGAAAGCTTCAGCGGAGACGTGCGTATCCGCAACGACGGCCGCTGACGACGCGTCTCCTGCGCAACGGCAGACGCAAACGAAAACGCCGTCGCGGTGCGACGGCGTTTCTGCTTCAGGCCCGGTAGGGAAGCCTACAGATCCTGGTGGTACTGCACGTATGGCGTCCTGGACTGGTCCGGCTCGGGCCCCGCAGGCGAGCTCGTCGGCGAACCGGAGGACCACAGGTTTTGCGCACCCACGCTCAACTGGCCCTGCCAGGGAAGCTTCCAGGTCACGCCGAAATCGATGCTGCTCCAGCGCCGATCCGGGCTGTAGGCCCCGGGAATGCCGGCCGATGGCTGCATGACCCGCCCCACCAGACTGCCGCTGAGCGGGCCCCGGTCGATACCGAAGCTGAGAGCCTTCTGGTCGAGCGTGTCGACGCCCATCAGGTTGCCCGGCAGCAGGTGGATGCGCCCGACGCTTGCGCCCAGGTCGATACCGCTGGTGGCATCGAGCGCGACGCGCCCGCGGGCATTGAGCTGGGTGCTGCTGCCGAAGGCAGAAAGGCCGTTCACTCCCGGCAGCGCGCCGGGAAGGACACGCGGCAGCCTCGCCGAGTTGCTGGCCGCATCCGCGCCCATGCTCAGCCCCAGGCTGTACCGACCGGCACTGTAGGTGGCACCCACCTCGCTGCCGAGGACCCGGTAAGGCGTGTTCACCCAGCCATGCTCGGTGACCCCCGCGTGTGCGCGCAGCGACGGGCTGAGCCGATACTGCAAGCTGCTGCTGGCCACCGGGCCGGCATCGACCACGCTGAACGCCAGCGGCGCATCGCCGGCCAGGGTCCCGGCCGGGCGCTGGTCCGAACCGAGCATCAGCTCGCGTCCGTCGGCACCGCGCCAGAGCGGCACCGCCACGCCCGGGCTCACTTCAGCGATGCCGTCGCCTTGCCCGGCAAGCAGATCGCCCGCCGTCCGCTGGTCAACGCCCGGCAGTACCTGGCCGGCCGCGGCGAGCGGCAGCAGCAGGGTGACGGCAAGGGCAAGAGAGCGTCGCATGGCGGAGCGGTGGCTGTCCGGTTGCAGATTCGGGCGAAAGTATATCGCCTTTTACGTTTTGCTAACAGCGCCGAAAAGCCGTCCTGGTGCACAGAACGATGACGGACGCGTGATCGGACCGCCCGCCGGGCCGATGGTTTCCCCTGCCGGCACGGGCCCCAGGCCCGGCGACAAAGCTCGGCCGCCGAGCTATAAAGGCTGCCGGTAACTTTTCACGTCGGGTTCACCCCTCCCAATGAGTTTCGTGCCCACACCGAGCGCGAGCGGATCCGGCCGTACCGGATCCGGGCAAGTCGCGCTGCGCGGGGCGGTGGAACAGCTGTTCGGCGTCACCGATGCCGCGGGCGTGGTCGATGTATGTGAGCGGCTGCTGGGCAGCCTGGGCATTCCCGGGCGCCTGCGCTGGCGACTTCACGGCGACAGCTGGACGCCCGATCCCGGACTGCGCCAGATCGACCTGGCCGACGATCCCCAGGGCCTGCGCACGCTCACGCTCGAATGCCCGGCCGCACCGCTGCCGGTGACCGTCGAAGCCGATCTTGCCTGGCTTGGCCGGGTGGTGGCCTCGCGCCTGCGCCAACTGGCCGAAACCTCCCGGCTGTACGAGGCGATCTCCCGCCTGGCGATGGCCGAGCGCCTGCAGCGGGCCCTTTACGCCATCGCCGAGCAGGCCGGCTCGGACCACGCGATGCCGGACATGATGCGCGCACTGCACGGCATCGTCGGCAGCCTGATGTACGCGGAAAACTTCTACATCGCGCTGTACGACGGAGCCTCCGAAAGCGTGCGCTTTCCCTATTACGTGGACACCGTG
>JAJYAR010000364.1 GCA_021779435.1 bacterium | reverse complement strand
GGTGGACGAGGTGTTTGCCTTGCGTCCCGACTTCGAATGGCGCGGCCTCGGGACCGTGCCGCGCAGCGCGCTGCGCCTTCGCCCCGCCTATGCGGAGTTCGATGCCGAACTGCGCTTCGACGTCCCCTACGCGGCCGTCGCGGACCATAAGGCGTGCGAATGCGCGGCGATCCTGCGGGGTGAAAAGCGCCCCCAGGACTGCCGGATCTTCGGCTCGGTGTGCACGCCGGAGAATCCGGTGGGTTCGTGCATGGTCTCGTCCGAGGGCGCCTGCGCCGCGCATTTCACCTATGGCCGGTTCCGGGAGGCGGCATGAACGCCAACGCAAGCCCAAAAGGGAAACCCGACTACGTGCGTCCGCTGGACCTTCGCGGCGGCCGCGTCGACATGGCGCACGGGGCCGGCGGCAGGGCGATGGCGCAGCTCATCCGCGAGGTGTTCGCGCGCGGGCTCGACAATGAATTCCTCGACGGCAACGACGGCGCGCGGCTGCCCTGGCCGGCGCCGCGCGCGGGCGCGCGCCTGGTGATGTCGACCGATTCCCACGTCGTGTCGCCGCTGTTCTTTCCGGGCGGCGACATCGGCTGCCTGGCGGTGCACGGCACGATCAACGATGTCGCGATGATGGGCGCGCAGCCGCGCTATCTCGCCGCCGGGTTCATCCTGGAAGAGGGGTTCCCGCTGGCGGATCTGGTGCGCATCGTCGCGTCCATGGCCCGCGCCGCGTGCGATGCCGGCGTGCCGGTGGTGACGGGTGACACCAAGGTCGTCGAGGCGGGCAAGGCCGACGGCGTGTTCATCACGACGACCGGCGTCGGCGATCTTGCCGAGGGAATCGATTGCGCCGGGGCCAATGCACGCGCCGGCGATGTGGTGCTGCTCTCGGGGTCGATCGGCGAGCACGGCATGGCGATCCTGTCGCAGCGCGAAAACCTCGCCTTCGATTCGCCGATCGTCTCCGATACCGCGGCGCTGCACGGCCTGGTGGCGGATCTCCTCGCCGCCGTGCCGGACGTCCGCGTCCTGCGCGACGCCACGCGCGGCGGCGTGGCAACGACGCTCAACGAAATCGCCGCCCAGTCGGGGGTCGGTTTTCATCTCGATGAAGCGGCGATTCCGGTGCAGCCGGCGGTCGCCGCCGCGTGCGAGTTTCTCGGCTTCGATCCCCTCTACGTCGCCAACGAAGGTAAGCTCCTCGCCGTGTGTCCGCCCGCCAGGGCCGAGGCCGCGCTGGCGGCGATGCGCACGCATCCGCTGGGTCGGGATGCCGCGCGCATCGGCGTCGCGGTCGCCGACGACCGCCGTTTCGTGCAGATGACGACGCGCTTCGGTGGCCGGCGCATCGTCGACTGGCTGACGGGCGAACAATTGCCCAGAATTTGTTGAGAGGGTGGTGTACGCGGATGCCGGCCGATCTTCCCGCGGTACTGGTGGTCGATGACGAGGTGCGTTCGCAGGAGGCGCTGCGGCGCACCCTGGAAGAGGACTTCACGGTGTTCACCGCCGGGTCCGCCGCCGACGCGCAGGCGATCATGGAGCGCGAGTTCGTCCAGATCGTGCTTTGCGATCAGCGCATGCCGGGAGCCTCGGGCGTCGAGTTCCTGAAACTCGTGCGGATGCACTGGCCCGACACCGTCCGCATCGTGATCTCCGGCTATACCGATGCGCAGGACATCATCGCGGGGATCAACGAAGCCGGGATCTGGCAGTACCTCCTCAAGCCGTGGCAACCGGATCACCTCCTGCATACGCTGCGTTCGGCGGCGGAATTGTGGCGGTTGCAGCAGGACAATCAGCGCCTGGCGCTGGAGCTGCGCACCAGCCCGCATGCGCTGAAGGCCGCGGTGCGCGAACGCCGCGCGCAGGCCAAGGCAGGCGCCGCGTTCGAGCGCATCGTGCGCGACCCCGGGGGGCCGCTCGATGCCGTGTGTTCCCTGGCCGAACGGGTCGCGGCGTTCGATCTGCCGATCCTGATCACCGGCGAGTCCGGCACCGGCAAGGAATTGCTCGCGCGCGCGGTGCATTACGCCAGCCCGCGCGCCGATCGCGCCTTCGTGGTCGAGAACTGCGCGGCGTTGCCCGATTCCCTGCTCGAAGCCGAGCTGTTCGGTCACAAGCGCGGCGCCTTCACCGGCGCCGTCGAGGACCGGATCGGCCTGTTCCAGCAGGCCGATGGGGGAACGATCTTTCTCGACGAGATCGGCGAGACGTCGCCGGCTTTTCAGGTCAAGCTGCTGCGCGTCCTGCAGGAAGGCGAGGTGCGGCCCGTCGGCAGCCCCCGGCCGATCGCGGTCGACGTGCGGGTGATCGCCACGACCAACCGGGACATGGAGGAGGAGGTTCGGCAGGGCCGGTTTCGCGAGGACCTCTACTGGCGCCTGGCCGGAATCTCCCTGCGCGTTCCGCCGCTGCGCGAGCGCCCGGCGGACATCGTGCCGATCGCCGAAAGCCTGCGCGCGCAGGCGCAGTCGGAGTTCGGTATGCCGGTGCGGGGGTTTTCGCCGGAAGCGCTGCAATGCATGCGGGCGTATCGCTGGCCCGGCAACGTGCGCGAAATGCGCAATGAAGTGAAGCGGATGGTGGTCCTCGCCGACGGCGAGTGCCTGGGTGCCGACCTGTTCAGCCCGCGCGTGGTGCTGGCCGCCGGCGAGGCGGCCGAGGAGCGCGAACTGTCGCTGCTGGCGGGGCTCGACGGCGGACTCAAGGAGCGCATGGAGCAGTTGGAGGCGCGCGTCATCAAGGAGGCGCTGGTGCGCCATCGCTGGAACAAGACGCGCGCGGCCGACGAACTCGGCCTGTCCCGCGTGGGCTTGCGGTCGAAGCTGTCCCGATACGGATTGAAAGAGCCATGAACGTTCTCTGGTTTCAAAGCGGCGGTTGCGGGGGATGCACGCTGTCCTGGCTTGGAAGCGAACCGGGTTCGCTGCCCGCGGTGCTGGCCGATGAAGGCGTGCGTCTGCTCTGGCATCCCAGCCTGTCCGAACAGACCGGTTCGGAGGCGCGCGACGTGCTCGAGGCCTGCGCCCGCGGTGCGCAAGACTTCGATGTGCTGTGCGTCGAAGGGGCGATGCTGCGCGGGCCGCGCGGCAGCGGCCGGTTCCACGTCGTCGCGGGAACCGGCATCCCGGCGATCGAGTGGGTGCGCCGGCTTGCCGGGCGGGCGCGGCACGTCGTTGCGGTCGGATCCTGCGCGGCCTTCGGCGGCGTGACCTCGGCCGGCGCCAACCCGACCGATGCCTGCGGCCTCCAGTACGACGGCGTGGCGCGCGGCGGGCTGCTCGGCGCGCAATACCGCGGCGCCGCCGGTCTGCCGGTCATCAACGTTGCGGGCTGCCCGACGCATCCCGACTGGGTCAGCGAAACCTTGATCGCGCTGGCGCGCGGAACCTTGCGGGCATCGGATCTCGACGATTGCGGACGGCCGCGTTTTTATGCCGATCACCTGGTCCATCATGGCTGCCCGCGCAACGAGTTCTACGAATTCAAGGCGAGCGCGGAGCGGCCGACGGACCAGGGCTGCCTGATGGAAAACCTCGGGTGCAAGGGAACGCAGGCCCATGCGGATTGCAATCTGCGGGCATGGAACGGCGGCGGCTCCTGTCTGCGCGGCGGCTATGCCTGCATCCGCTGCACCGAGCCGGGTTTCGAGGATCCCGGACATCCCTTCGCGCAGACGCCGAAGGTCGCCGGCAT